>CAYHJR010000051.1:0-6501 GCA_964357075.1 uncultured Candidatus Saccharibacteria bacterium | reverse complement strand
TAATTTTTGATTCTGCAAAAGAAGGCGCAATAGATGTATTTCCTTGGCATAAATTTGAAAACATTATTGATTGCACCGGCGTCATCGATTACCGAAATACCAAAGAATCAATTGAGACAAATATTGAAGGAAATGTGATTATACCCCTTTCAATACTCAATAAATTAAAAAAAGAGCAACGCTATTTTTATTGTTCCACACACGCCGTTTTAATACCTAAGGATTTTAGAACTGCTTATGCCTCTTCCAAACTTTCTTTTGAAGAGCGGATTATGCGCAATGGTAATTTTGCTGCAAAAATAACTATTTTCCGTTTGCCCGCCTTGTTCTCTGAAACGCGCAAAAGCGGTTTAATTTATAAAATAAAACAGCACTTTTTGAAAAAAGAAAAACTGGAACTGGATATAAAATTTTCGGCGTGGCACACTATGGAAATATCGCGCGCCGCGACTATTGTTTTGGCGATCGTTAATCAAGGGTCATTGGAAAAACTTATTACTATTGGATATCCAACAGAAACCAGTTTGGAGAAAATAATCAGAAGTGCCGAAAAAGTTTTTGACTATAAGATTACGATAAGTTTTATCAAAAACGAAAGCGACCATTATACCCCGGATATTTCCACGCAAAATAAATATGTATCTGTGGCGGCGAATGATTTTGAGAAAGACCTGACCGCGTATTTTAGGAGGTAATTTATGGACAAGCAGAACATCAATTTAAGCACTATTATAAAAGATGTAGACCGTGTCTATGCTATTGTCATAAACGAAAGAAAGGTTTTACTGATGCATCGCCGCAATAGCGGCAAAGAATATTACACTTTTTCCGGCGGCGGAATTGAAAAGGGGGAGACAGCTGAAGAAGCGCTAGTGAGAGAGCTCATGGAGGAGACTTCAGTAAAAGTTTCACCTACAAAATTGCTCTATGAAGTAAACTGGGACAATGAATCAAAAGAGTATGGGTATTTGTGCGCCTACATTTCCGGCGTGCCTAAATTGGCGGATAATTCAGTTGAAATGGAAACGATGAAAAATAATCCGGAGCAGTATTATAATCCGCTGTGGATGCCGCTTAAGAATGTTCCGGAGTTGCTTTTGTATCCTTTGGAAGTAAAAGATATTTTTCTGCAGAACATCAAGGATAATTTCAAGAGCGGATTAAAAAAAATAAGTTTACAAAGAGCGACCGCTAGACAAAAGATGCAGAGCTTGATGAAATAAAATAAACATATAAGATAGCAATATTATGACCGGCAATAAGAAAGACAAAGTGCTTGTCGTGGCGGCTCATCCGGATGATGAGCTTTTGGGTGTAGCGGGAACGCTTTGCAAACACCGCGATGTAGGAGACAGTATTTTCATTCTTATTTTGGCGAATGGGGAAGATTCTCGCGATAGCGGGGCGGATGCGGAAAAACGTTTTGGCGAAGCCAAAGCGGTAGCAAAAGATTTAGGTGCAACGCTTTATCTTGAAAATTTGCCCGATAATCAATTTGATTCGGTGCCACTTTTGAAAATCGCCAAAGCAGTGGAAACGATTGTCGCCAAAGTTAAGCCGGATATTATCTATACTCATTATGCCCACGACTTGAATGTGGACCATCGACTCGCTAATCAAGCCGTTTTGACCGCCTGTCGGCCCATACCGGGAAGCTCGGTAAAGAAAATTTTAAGCTTTGAAACGCTCTCGGCCACGGAGTGGCAGGTAAAAGACCATCGCCAGTTTGCGCCGGATTATTACAGCGACATTTCCAAGTATCTGGAAGAGAAAAAAAGAATTATCAAACATTACGATAAGGAAATGCGCGCTTACCCGCACCCGCGCTCTTATGAGGGCGTTGAAATTCTAGCCAAATATCGTGGTCTTGAAGTGGGATTAAAAGCGGCCGAGGCCTTTAAGGTTGTACGTATAATAAAAAGTTCCTGACACCTTATTCTCTTCCCCTCTTTCCCCCCTCCTTCAACTTTTCCACCTTGCGGCGGAGGGTGAGGGAGGAGTCGCGAAAAAATGGAAGGAAATTTTTAGGTTTGCACGCGCGAGTCCGCGAGCGCGTCCGAGGCGAGCCAGGTTGGCCGCTGGAAATGGGTTCGCGCAAAGGTTAGTATGTCAGCACAAAAATTATTTCCTAGAAACCTTTAGCATCGCCTCCTTTTCTAAAAACCACTCCTTGGAATATTCGCAATTCTTGTATTCCTCGAAATAAGGCCCGCCTAGGGTGTAATGGACGAGCGAAACGTCCTTGGTCGGCTCGTCATAACCAACAAGATGATTCCAACACCTTGGTATCTCGCCGATCAAATTGTCATCGCCCAGCCATTTGAACTGATGGAATTCAAGCCCTGAAGCTGTATTTACATATTCCGGGGTAAGCATCTTGCACTTGGTATTATTAAACAGCATTACGCTTGACCAATTCTTTTTTTGATAAGCCGTCTGTTTTTCTCCTAAAAATTTCGTTTCTTCTTTCGGCTGGTGGTTATGCTTAACGACCATGACGGAATATTTATCGTCACGAAGGGCGTAAAGCTTGGAAATATCGTCAAGCATCAACATATCGCAGTCCATAAATATAGACCACCATGAATAATCGGATAAATAAGGTGTTAAAAATCTTGAAAAAGAAAAATCCGTTGATTGGAGTGGGTTACGCGGCCGACTGAAAACTTTTCTAAGCTGATGTAGGGCAATTGGCGTGATTGAAACTGGTTCTGACGAGCGCGACTGAATGCTGTGCGAGAGAACATTAAAAGCGACTGTCTCCAGCGGATCAAAACCGACAAAAATTTTTATCATGATACTAGTTATTATACACTGGTTAATGTATGCTAAAACTCTACCATATATGTCGATATATCGACATATATGAAGATTGCAAAAAAATAATATTAATATGCCACCTATCCAAAAAGAACCTACCCCACAGCACCAAAAAAAGAATGGATGATTACCTTGTTTCGCTCTTACGCGATACCGTTTCCCGCCGGCGTATTAAAATATTTTCTGGCTTGCCATTTGTTCGGCTAGGGCAAACCCCAAGCCGGAAGTACCACCGATTACAAGTATGTTTTTCATTCTGTTTTTCTCGTGACTCTAATTGTGCCATTTTTGTAAATAATTGCTAATTTGACGGACTGAAAAAACAGGTCTTGAATGGTGTGTTAAACTGAAAAGCGTTATGTTTTGGCTTCTGCCCATATTTTTGAAGATAATCGTCGGAGATTTATGGGGTTCATGGCTTCTTAAGAAGATTTCTCACAAGGAGTCTCGCATAGAGCGCTTTGCCATTAATTATTTTGTAGCCGCCGTTGTCTCTGTCATTTTAGCTCTGTATTTTAACCAAATTTATTTCAACGCAGTCTTTTTTATTTTGCTTGGAATTGGTTTTGCCAACGGATTTGCAGCTTATGGTCAGTGGCGGGCTATAGATATTTCCCTTTCCAAATCGTATTTGTTTAATTGGGGGTATGGAGTTATCGCCATGCTTCTTGGTTTTTTTATATTGGGTGAAAGTAAATTTATAAATATTCCAATCGGTCTTGGCATAGTCCTTTCTTTAATCTCGGCTATTTTATTTGCTCACAGTGGATATATAAAACATAAAGAAGAAAATAATAGCGGCAAGACAGAATCACTCGCGCTTTATTGGTGGATTTTGCTTTACAGTGTTATTTGGGGAGTCACCATATTTTCCATGAAGTATTTTGCTCTTGAGAATTTAGGGGTTTTTGAAATGATGCACGGCCGCTACCTGGGATCATTAATTTCGGCTTTAGTTCTGTTGTTTTTTATTTATCTAAAACAAAGAAAACTTGGCAGGATAGATTCAAAAGACATGATTTCATCCTCACTTATTGCTTTAACAGTCATGGCTGCTTTCGCTTTTTACTATTGGTCTTTGATTTTAGCCCCACTTGTTATAGTTATGCCAATTTTTCTTTTTAGTGAAATGGTCTTACCGACACTTGTAGGAATTTTTGGTTTTGCTGAAGGGAAAAATTTTAGCAGGAAAGAGTGGCTCTATTTTGGGCTTGGATTTCTGGGAGCAGTTTTGATTATTATTGGATTTTTAAGTTGACAAAAATTTCCATTCGGGCTAATGTTCTTGCTGGAATTGAGTCCCACGTTGGTTAACTGAAGGAGGGTTTATGAGTAAAATGACGCCGCAGTACCAGGCGGCAATGGCGGCAAGCTTTCAAAACGCGGCGGAGTTTCGCATTCCGAGCCATGACTTGGCGGAAATTTTCCAAACTCCGCTCGGTTTTCAACCCTGCGGGATAAGCCGGCACGGCGAGACGGTAATGGTAGCCGACTACTTCATGCCCGGCATCATGCTGCTCAATGTCAGCAAAGACGAGCAGGGTTTGCTCATCAAGGTGGGCAGTATCCGAGGCGTGATGGCGGGGAATGAGTCGGTGCGTCTCTGGCCGGATATTGCCCAGCCGGGTGGCGCCAATCGCTGTCAGACAATGGGTTTGGCCAGCGACGGCTCCATTTGGGTCAACCGCAACGCCCAACGGAGGTTCGCCGTTCTCACTCCGCCCTCGGCCGAGGGTGGAAAGTGGAATTTCTGGCATAATATACAAAAACGGGGGCCTAATTTTTGGTGATTTGTTAGAGTATGTGTTTTAATTTTTTCTTTGAGGGGGCGATAGTGGAAGCTAGAAAAATGGAGTGGAGAACTTTAACAGCTTGCCTTCTTTTTAATCCTCGGTGAATTCTCATAATGTCTCTAATGTGGGAAAAGTGGCCTTCTAAAGAGTTGGTTATTCTTGGAATATTCTTGTCTTTTTCAAATGTGAAGAGGTGCGGCAGAAAATGGAACAGAGAAAGTGAGGCTCTGCGGAGCGGCTCATGAGTAAAGAAGGTTTCTCCAGTGGCGGGATTTGTAGTTTTCTCGTTAAGAAAGTCCCGGTATTTTTCCAGATATTTGTTTAGGTAATTTTTGAATTCTTCAGAACTGATTCCTTGATGCAAGGTTTTAACCAGAGCCAAAAGAGCCCTGCCTGCTTCCAGAATCGGTTTTTTGGTTGTTCCTTTGGTTACGATTCTTTCCATGTGCACATGGCACATCTGAAATGGGAATGTCCTTGAATACAGCCCTTAAACCGCCAAAGCCGTCTCCGGTTACGGAGAGAATCTGATAGCCCGATGTTTCCAAATATTCTTTTCCTTTGAGATATGCAGAGGTAGTCTCGGTTTCAAAAAATCCCCACCAGAGGTTCTCTCTTCTTTTTGGATCTCTGAAAGCAATCGGACACCAGCTCGTCTTTTCCGTTCTCTCTCCAAAATACAGCGCGTCGGCCACCAAGTTTACTTTTCTCGGCTCATGCTTTTTCTCTGGAGCCTTGTATTGCTCAAGATGTTTTTTGAGCGATCTCCAGTCTCCGCCATAATCATCTTTCAGTTCTCTGAAGGTTTGCTTTCTAAATACATATTCGCTCCAGATTCTTTTTTGAAAGGCAGCTTTCCGTCTTCTCTTGTTTCTAAATCTTCGGTTACACTCGTTACAACTCCAGGTTTGGATATCGTGTTTGAAACCTCTTTTCTTAGTCTTAGTTGAACCGCAATTTGGACATTTTTTGTGTTTTTTTAGTCATGGTGGCTAAAAAATACCCGAACCATAGCTTAACTGCAAGTTAAAATCCTAAAAACAGGCCCCCATTTTTGTATATTATGCCGAATTTCTCCGAGGAAGTGTCATTGCCGCCAGCGGTCGGTGGAAACGAGATGGTGCACGCCGCACTGATTTCCGGCGACGTGTTGTATTCCATTGAGTCGCCGATTGGCGACTTTGCGAACATCCCGTGGTCGCTGAACAAGTACAATGTCTCGGGCAAAACCCTTTCCCTGGTTACCCAGAGACCGACTTTTCCGTGGATGTACGGCATCGCGGTAGCGGATGGAGATGTTTGCTATACCGTTACCGGCCAGCAAGCCAAGGTAAAACACGGCGTTTACCGCAACGACGACATTGTCGTTGCGGGGGTCTGTGGCAACGGCGTCTGCTTTCTGGAGGACGGTAGCGCTATCGTTACCCACTATGGCCTGTCGGGTAAACAGCCCTTGGGAAAACCAGGCGCACTCATTTTCATACCGGCGAATCTGTTGTCGTGAGACGGTGGTCAGACCTGGACAGTGGGCGTTGGCAGAAATGTTAGCGCCCTCTTTTTTTTATATAATATTAAAGTCATGAAATCAGTAATTATTCAAAATAAAGATATTGCCCAAGCGCTGGCCAATCCTAAAACTTCATCCAAAAAATTACTTGAGCCGGTTAAATCAATTACCAAAGAAGTCGGAATTTATTTTAATGTTTTAGAAGATGATACTAGTTGGAGCGATGTAGAAATACATCACCACGAAGCTGATATGTGGCACTGCTTGGAAGGGGAAGCCACTTTTCTTCTTGGCGGAACTTTAATTAATCCGCAACTGCGAAAAAATGAGTTAATGCCTTTTTCAGCAGTCTGAAACTATCGTTCTGTGTTAGCCTGTATG
>CAYHJR010000050.1:0-6562 GCA_964357075.1 uncultured Candidatus Saccharibacteria bacterium | reverse complement strand
AAACGACCGTCTTGCGGTTTTCGATGCTCATCCAATTTCATATTGGAGAGAATTTTTATGCGCGCCACCACGCTTCGATGCACGTTTAGGGGAAGAACTAAACTGGTGTGCAGTTCCCCGTCAATTCGGAAACGGACTCTGGTTCGCTCCGCCATAGCTTCAATATGAATGTCGGAGGCCTCGCCTTCGATGGCGTAGCGCAAAATTGTGGCTACGATTTTTGTGACCGGCGCATCTTCAATAATGTGCGCCTCGCCAGACTTTTTGCTCTGCCTTAAATCTTGAGTCGATTCCTTGTTTAAATCGGTATCTTCGCCGGAGAGTTCGCCGGAGAGTTCCGAAAGGGCTTTGGTAACTTCCCCGGACAGTCCTTTGTAAGTATCAATAACGGATTTGAAATCCTCTTCGGAAATTAAATATAATTTAAAAGGCAAATTTATTTTTGAAGAAATGAAATTAAGAGCATCCCTTGCTTCAATGTTGTCGGGGTCCACTATGCCAACTTCGAGCGCGCCATCAACGACTCCAATCGGCACAAAACGATAATGCGCGGCCGACTCTTCCGGAATATATTTAAGTATTTCAAAAGGAATGCCTTTCCCCTCTATAACCTTAGTCGGAATTTTCAAGTATTCCCCTTTGGCAATCAAAATATCTTCCGCCGTAACCCCTCTGGTTTTAAGCGCTTCTTCCAAAGTTAACCCCGCTTCTTTGGACTCGCGCTCAATATGCACCGCTTCCTTTTCGGTGATTATATTTTTATTAATTAAAATATTAAGCAGGGGGTTCGCCATACAGCTACTTAAATCAGTATATCATTTTACCCCGCCCGATTTTATATATTATTCTAAATGAATCTCCCTCCGCCCGACGCGCTTGGCACGTTTAGGACGGGGGGAGGATTGCATGCTGCATCAATTGCGCAAAGTCCCGACACTCACATTAATCTGGGTCGAGGAAGTGGCGACAGTCGCATCAAGCGGGGCAAAAGGGTTGACCCGTCCTTTATCGGATTCCACCAAAAACAGTTCCACGCCGAAATTTTTAAGTTGCAAAAAGACCTGGTCGGAAAAAATAGACTGGTCGAGTTTAATTTTCTTTAATTCCAAAAGAAGGGGCAAAACCTCGCCACCCACACTGCCCCCGCCGCCCGGAGCCGCCGTGACCACGGTCGGACTGGAAGTTTCATCCGCAAAAAAGAAGCTGTAAGCGAAATAAAGCCCGCCCAAAATCGCCACGAAGATAACAATATTTTTTATTTCTGATTTGATGTAATCCATGGTTGATTTTCTTAACGAGCGATAGCGAGTTTTGAAAATCGCCACCCCTCACTTGCTATTTTGTTATTCATAAAGTCCATCATTTTTACTTATTCTTTATTATACATTTTGGACAACCGTTTTTCATGCAAGTGAGGGGTAAGAAAATTATAGTCGCTACGCTCCTTAATTTATCTTAGCCAATAGGTTTTGATAGCAACGTCAAAATCGTAAAAATCCTGATTAGAATTTTTGACGGCAACGCTGGTGACATCGACCAAGCGCAAAGAATTTTCCAAATCGTGCAAAAATTCTTTGAATGTTTGATAACGAGCCGTCACGCTAAAGCCCAAAGTGACAGAGCCGGTCGTCTCATTTCCGCCGATTGCAATTTCCCTTCGGTTGGAAACATTGGATTTTGTCTCACCACTGCTTGCGCTTGGTTTATCCCCCGTAAAACGCAAACCTTTTAGGACAATACCATATGGTCTTGCAATGTTATTAATATCAATAACAAGACGTATATTGTCTATGGAATCGGGCAAGAGTCTTTCCAGGCGATTTCTATCCTCTTCGCTCATGGCATTTTTTGACGCCAGTAATTTATTCTTTTCGCGGACCAATTCTTCCGATTTATTGATGGCTT
The DNA here is from genome assembly GCA_964357075.1 of uncultured Candidatus Saccharibacteria bacterium. GTDB lineage: Bacteria > Patescibacteriota > Minisyncoccia > Phycocordibacterales > JAKFXT01 > JAKFXT01. Next base: position 4,657 of record CAYHJR010000050.1, on the reverse strand, counting down.
CATCGTATCGCGCGACTTCTTCTTTTATTTTTTTAATGCCGGGGTCCACTGGGTCTTCGCTTCTGTACAGAGGATCGGCCACAGTGAAAAACAAAGCCACTGAGACAATAACCAGGAATACTTGAAAGATAATTCTATTCATTTAAATTTATTGATTAGTTTCTGAATTGCCAATCGCCGGATTATTCGAAACTGGCGATTGCGCTTCATTGATTTGGGACTCTCCGATTACCGTTCTGAATTTTAAAATTTGAGGGTCGACAAAGGCCGAAATGGAAAAATTGACATTGCCTTTATCATCCAAGCTTAAATCGGCAAAAATCGGCTCCTTAAGGCCCTTAGTCTTATTAAATACATCGGATTGAAGCGCCACGCTGGTATAATTTTTGGCGCTGGCCCTCGCCTTGATTTGCACATTTCCACCGGCTGAACTTGAAACAGCGCTTGGCGGGCTACTAGAGGTATCCCCGATTGTTAAATTCATATCATTTAGGCGAACCGATTTTAAGGTTGCTTGTTCTAAAACTCCAAAAAGTCCGGAGACTGCCGTGTGCCGGTCAAGCAGTTTCCTGGCAACCTCAATTCTGGTATCAAGTCGTTTTAGATCTTTAATTGTATCCAAGTCAAATCCTTTGCGCGCTCTCTCCAGCGTCTCCTTTTTATCCGCAAGAGATTTCTGCAAAAAATTTTTATAAAGGTAGGAACCCAAGGAAAGCGCCACCGACCCAAAAAAGACAATAATGCAGATAACGGTCGCGACGGAGACCCCGCGCTGCTCATAAGCATAGCCACTTTGGCTTATCGGTTTTTTGGGAATAAAGGACGTCTGATTGCTACTATCCATAAAGGAATTATACTATACAAAATAAAAATAAAGGGTTTAATGCGTGAATAAGTCCTTTTTTCCACTCGCCTTTGAACTGCACGCATATTCGCCCGGTGGCGAATTGCTCTGCTCGTGCCAGTCGCACTGTGCAAGGCAGTTCAAAGGCGAGTGGGGAGATTTTTTACAATTCAAACAATCTCTCGTATAGAAAAATCGATTATGTTCTTGCCCTCCTTATCCAGTCTGAAATCAGCATCTATCTTTTTTCCCGACAAAACCATTGGAAACCAGTGAACGTCATCGGGAAACATCAATTCATAAGGAATGGAATCATAAGAGTACCAGTCCGGATATATTTCCTCCGATTCGCTAGGATTTCCTTCCCAGTTTTTCAAGAAAAAAAGATGACTATTCCAGTTATATTCTTTATTTTCGGAACGGAAACGAATTAAACCCATTGATTCCAAATCGCGGATTGAAGCTAAAATCCCAATTTCTTCTTTAAGTTCACGCAAAGCTGTTTCTTCTATGTTTTCACCGGGATTGATTTTTCCTCCCACACCATTCCACTTTCCCACTCCAAAACCACGTTTTTTCTTGGCAAGAAGAACCCTGTTGTCTTTTATCAAATAACAAAGAGACGATGTCTTCATAAAAATTTCTAATTCTGTTGATTCAATTTATGGAGCGCCAGGCCTACCGCAACAGCGAATTCCGGACCGACAATTTTCAAAGTCGGCGCTAAAAAGGCGGGGGTCAGTGTTTTGGCAAAGGGGTCAGCCGAAAACACCTCCGCTTGGAAATGCACTTTGGCCGCCTCCGCAAACCCGCGCATAACGGCGCCGCCGCCGGAAAGTATGACCTTGGAAATGGTCTTGTTGTATCTTTGTTCAAAAGACAAAAGCACCTGATTGCTTTCGGCAAAAATGTAATCAAGCGAGAGAACAATCGTCTCATTAATGGCGCGGTTGGCCGGGTCTGTTGAAAGCCCAATCGTTCTCTTCAGTTCTTCAGCGCGAGCCACCGGAACGCCCAAAGATTTTGCCAAAGCAAGAGTAATCTCTTGCGAACCGCGATTTATAATATGCGAATCTTTGACAATACCGTGTTCAACCAAGTAAAGCTTAGTCGTTCCCGCGCCCATATCAAAAATCATGACCGGCTCAATCCCCTGGTCCAAAACCGCGCGCGTGGTGCTGAAAATTTCAATTTCAAAAGTAGGGTTTTCAAAATTAAGTTCCTGGCAAATTGTCCTGTTTTTGGCTAAGGCGTCATTCAATATAGCAACCAAAAGCACATCCACTTTTTTTACATTTTCTTCCCCGAGTTTTTGATCGGGCTTTTTTTCTCCGGGCGATTGAAATCTGTCTTCTTTTTTGGGGACTATCCACCAATCAAGCGAAACTTCGGAAATGGGAACCGGAATATATCGGCGAGCTTCTATGGGAATCATCTCACCCATTCTCTTTTCTCCAACATCCGGCATTTCCACAAAACGAATCAGGCTCGCGGAAAGCGGAATGGAAAGCGCCACGCTTTTGCTTGTAACGTTTGCCTCCCGGATTAAATCGGAAAGCGCCTCTTTAATGCGGTCAATCGGCAAGTTGGTGGCGCGGCCAAGCTCAATCCCGGCGTATGGCCCAAGCGCGATTTCGCCGTATGTCTCAAGCACCACTCGCCCGCTTTTCTTTTTAAGCTGAACCAATTTAATGGCTGAAGCGCCTATATCAATCCCCAGCACACTTTCGTTTTGGGTCGTTATATTGCCTAAAATATTTTTGAAGGAAAAAGCCATCCTGTAGTGAAAAATGGCATCGCTTCCTAAAAGGAAGCAGAGAGCCAAGAAGAGATTGTTTTTTTAATATTCGACTTTATCATTTTGCCTATGCATAGCGATTGCTTCAATGCCATTTTCTACTATCAGGACCATTTTGTACTAGAAATATGCCACAATATAGGAAAAGTATAACACAAAAGCTTTATGACTCTCTTTAGAAATTGGGTAAAAAGTATCTTTGAGTTCGCGCTGGGACTTCTTTTCCCGAGGTCCTCTGTTGAACGCGCTTTGGGAAAATTAACTCCCGCCAAACTCCGAACGCGCTTCAAAGAAACAATAAATTTGCCAAATAGCGGGGGTAGAGCCCTTTTCCCATACAAAGACAAATTCATCCGGGAAATGATTTGGCTTTTAAAATACAGAGAAAACGCGCACGCTTTAAACCTTTTCGCCGCCTTGCTTGGCGAATCAATTATCGCAGAGTGCGAAGAAATACTCCCCTTTTGCGCCAATCCCAGAATCATTCTTGTGCCAATACCAAGCACGAATAAACGAGTCAACGAGCGCGGGTATAATCACACTCTTTTGCTTTCCGAAAAAATGGTTGAGGTGTACGGGCGCGATTTCTTTGAAATCGCGCCCGATATTTTGATTTTCGGCAAAGAAATAAAACGCCAGACATCCTGCAAAAACAAAAAAGAGCGCGAGGAAAATATGAAAGGGGCTTTCACAATTTCCAAAAACAAAACTAATACAAATTTTTCCGGACGCCTGGTTGTTATAATTGACGATGTGTCAACAACCGGCGCCACTTTTAAAGACGCCGTCCGTGCCCTTAAAACTCTGGGCGCGGCGAATAATCCCAAACAAATAAAGTGCTTCGCCTTGTCGCACTAAAATAAGATTTACTAATAAGATTTACTAATAAGATTAAAAGTTGTAAGTTGTATGTTACAAGTGTGGTTTTGGAGATGTGGCTGAGTGGTCGAAAGCACCTCGCTGCTAATGAGGCAGGCCGAAAGGCCTCGTGGGTTCGAATCCCACCATCTCCGCCAAGTCTGTGCGAAGCAAAAGCTTTGCGGAGATGAGCGTATACTGGGAGCATACGCGTGTGGGATTCGAAGACCGGAGTCTGCACAGGCAGACGAGGCGGGGTCGCGAAATTTTTCAGCAGAAAAATATTTGTGACCGAAAGTGTACTCACGGTCCCCACCATCTCCGCCAGTTGGGAAATGAGGCCATTGGCTCACCCGCGACTAAATTTTTATCGTATGAAAAAAATATTTATTTTTGCCTTGGGACTTTTGACGGCGCTTTTAATCGCTGGGATAAAGACGTCCTTTTTTGGGGAAAATAACAATTATATTAAGAACCCGTTTAGCTCTGAACAAGCTAATTATAAAGACAGGGAAACCCCTCAAAACACTCCTGCCATCTCGCCCGCAACAACCGCCCCTTTGCAATAACTCCGCTTTACTTCCTGTTTTTGTCATTTGATTCCAACAACTAAAAACTATAAACTAGTGATTACAAACTAACCTTATGCTCGACTCCCCAAAAGATTTTTTACTTCTCATTATTGCTTTTATTTTGGCGTTAACTTTAATAATCGCCGGCAAAAATTCTGTTCAAAACGAATTGGCCAAGGAAAGCAATTTAAACGTCTCCATAGAAGACCAAAAAAAGGCAAGTACCCAAACCGGCGAAAAAACCACGACAAAAACACCGGCCCAAATCGGTATTACAAAACCCGATGTCATCGATTTCCCGAATTCCATCACTCCAAGCGTTTCAACCGACCACGTGGTTCTCTACACAAACACCGGATTTCAACCTCAAAAACTGACTATTAAAACCGGCAAATCAGTACGTTTTTTCAACAATTCCAGCGCCTCAATGTATATCGCCGGCGCCACCTCTCCCAACCAAACGGGCATTTCCGGATTCAATCAGGGACGCTCGGTAGGTAAAGACGGCTTCTATGATTTCACTTTCAACAAAAAAGGTTCTTTTATCTATTACAACAATAACAAAAGAGCCGACGTCGGACTTAT
>CAYHJR010000049.1:0-6655 GCA_964357075.1 uncultured Candidatus Saccharibacteria bacterium | reverse complement strand
AGTATTATTTTGACGGGTCCGTAATAGTTGCCGTCCCCTTCTTTATTTCTCCAAACTCATTTTCTTTTTTAAGATAATCCTTGATGGTTTTATCAAGCGCTTCGTGGTCATATTTGCGACTGGTCGTGACAGATTCACCGCTTACCCCGAACAAAGAACTATTTTTGATTCCGTAAAATAAATAGGTGTTGAGTCCGAACAAAATAATCAGCAACAAAAAAGAAACTCCGAAAAGAACCGCCCAATCGCGATACGGATTTCTAACCGATTCTTTGACCGGCGTCTTCTGTTTTCTGACGAAGAATAATTTGGTTTTTTGTAAAAGCTCATTCATAATTTTTTACTTAAATTCAAGTACTCGCAAAGCAAAAGAAAGACGCCACTGTTCTCTTTGCTTTGGGTCTGTTGGAATTTTTTCCAATTCAATTTTCGTCATTTCCAATGCTTTTGGATACGCTTCCAAAAGAAGCATGAATTTGTAAACCCCGGATAAACTGCCGCGAGCGGTGCCTTGCAAAGTGAAGTATTGGAATTTTTCTTCTTTGGGTATCGTCTCTTGCCCCAAAGTGGTTTCCAAAGAAGTGCTGGTGGAAGTCGCCAATTGCTCAAGCGAATTTATAAAATCCGCTTTGTCCGAAATGGAAGAGCTCAAAAAGAGACCGCTTATCTTGTCTTTGTTTTCAGAAATTTCTTTAAGAGTTGATTCTGCTTGAATAAAAGCTTGCGCATCGGTTTTTTCCTGAAGTACCCCTCTCTCCAAATCTCCCATCTTTGAATTTTGAGAGAATATAAAGTAAATTCCAAACGAATAAAGCCCGGCCGTAATAAGCAAGAGAATTAGAGACAGAATAAAGTATTTTTTGGCAATATTTCCACTCATCCCATTAGAAAAAGAAAGTGCGTTTCGGCACGCCTCCAAAGCTTAGCTTATAAAATTCCTGAAACACCCTCGGTAATATATTTTGTGATTGTGCGTATAACATAGCTATTTGTTTTCTAACGGGACTTATATTTATTTCAATTGCATGGTAAAATCAACCGCGTTATTTTTTGCTTTTGATAAAATCTCGATTGGAAATTCGGCTGAAGAAAACGGCGCCAGGCCTTGCATTGTAGCTTGAAACTTTAACAAATTATCAAGCCGAGAAGCCCTGCCTTCCAAGGTAATAGGGGTTGAGGTGCCGACCACTTCATAAAAAAACCGACTAAGCGTGATTCCCCCGCCGCGATTTTCGATAATTTTCTCGATTATTTTATGCGGGCCCTCCGCTTTTCCGACCAGAGCGATAGTTCTTACTTGTTGGTCGATTTCTTTGATTGAATTGGCGTAGGCCCCGCGCAATTTTCCCTCGTTCCCCTCTTTAAGTTCCTTCAGTTCTTGACTTAAGGAAGATTTCTTCAATACCGTCAAAGTGAGACTCGGCGCAAGAGTAATTAGGCCGCAAATGAAAATCCCTGAAATTAAAAATAGTGCCACGGTGAAAAATCGCAAGCCGTACTCTTGCTTTAGTTCTTTTTTTTGTTCATCTGAAAGGACGTTATACATGGTTAATTTATTTATTCTTCGCGTAAAGATAGGCCGATTGCGACCGCGTAAGAAAGAGAGGAGGAATACGGTAGAGGCGGAATATATTCTTCAGTCGAAAAAGCGTTAACCCAAACATTGCCCACGACGACCCTCGTCCGCATCGAAAGAGAGAGATTCTCGGCAAACCCTTCCAAATTAGCGTCTCCTCCGCAAACAATCACTTTTTCTATCAAGGGCGGCGTAGAATCCTTTTTGTCCGGATGATTATGCCAATAGATATAGTGCTTATTGATTTGCTCGGTCAATTGTGCCAAGGATTCAAGCAAAATCGGAAAAATTTCACGATACTGGCCATTTCGAGAAAACGCGCCCCCCACTTTTAATTTTTCCGCCTCATCGCGGGGAATTGAAAGATGTCTTCCAATTGCTTCTGTAATCGCCTCTCCGCCAACCTCAACCGTTGAGGTGAAATGTACCGCCCCTTTGGAAACGACAGCGATTCCCGTTCTAAATCTTCCAATGTCCACAATCATGTATGTGCCGAAATCTCCTCTCGGCACAAGAGAGCGCGCCAAAGCAGTTCCTTCCATTTCAAAAGAAAGTGGCATTAACCCGGCGCTTTTATAGGCATCCAAATAACTCTCGACCGTTGCCTTCGGAAAAACGGAAACCAAAATTTCTCGAGCACTGGGAGAATCTTTGATAAAAGGCGATTCTATTTGACAATAATCAAATTCCGCATCCTCCGGTTTAAGTGGCGCGTGCTCCTCAAGTTGAAAGGCAATATTTTCTCTGATTTCTTCCTCCGAAAGGTCCGTCGGTATTTCTTGCTTAAACAAAAAGGCCTTTTCTTCCGGCAGAGAAGCGCGCACAAAAGAAAGTCCGTGTTCACGACGAAGTCCAATCAAAGCGGTTTTGAGGGTGCCGGGGTCCTTGATATCGCCGAAGGAAATCACGCCGTCGGGAAGGGATTGTTCGCCGAATCGTCCCAATTTGAAAGTGCCGCGATTGGGGGCCAATTCAAGAAAACGAATCGCGTGGTCCGATATGTCAATTCCAACCGCGCTCATTAATAAAAAGTTCGGTGGCGGAAAAGCGCGAAAAAAGAATTTTTGCGAATAAGAAAGGTGCGATTGAGCCATACTCGATTACATTATAACCTGTAACCTGTAACCTGTAACCTGAAACCTGAAATTTAAGGATTAAATATTTACTGGATTGGCATTGGTCACACTTTACAAGATACGGCAATTGCGCAACTACCGAACCCCAGTTCCCGCGGGAATATCTTCGTTTGCTTTAAGAAGCGTGAACTGACCACTATCAGTTGAGGCAGCCATAATCATCGCTTCACTTTTGAGTCCCATCATTTCGCGAATGGGTAAATTGGTAATAAAAGGACATTTCAAACCGACCAATGACTCCGCCGTTACATGTTTGGCAATGCCGGATAGCACTTGCCTTATGTCTCTTTCGCCATCGGGCGAACTCGCCACCGCTAAAGCGGTGGCGGGTTTTGGTCCAAAATCAACCGCGAGTTTCAAAAGTTTTTCCGAACCCGGAATCGCTTCGGCGTTTTTGATTTCACCAATCTTAATTTCTACCTTTTTAAAATCATCAATTGTAATCATCGTCCATAGAGCATAGAACATGGAACAAAGAAGGTAAAGTGGTTTTAGCTTCTATATTTTGTGTTCTACGCTCTGTGTTTTATGTTCTATATTCTATTTTTGTCTAAATATCTTTGCAAAATTATGGCCGCCGCCGAGGCATCATGCATTTCATTTTTCCCCTGAAAGCGCATCGCTTCAACGGAACTACTATACTCCGGCTCCAGTATTACTTCAAAGTTTTTATCTTTAAGTTGGCGCTCCAAAATGTGTATGTCGACAATAAGCGGATTTTCACGACCGCCATAATCGCGCGATTCGCCTATTATTATTGTCTTTACACCCGCGCTTAGGGCGAAAGCCCAAAGAGCGGCGGTCAAATCTTGCCCGGCCGAAAGACCCGCTTTCCGCCAGGCAAATTTCCCGCTCTCATCGGAGAGCGCCACCCCGACTCTTTTTTTGCCGTAATCAACGCCTAAAATTCTCATGATTTTTTATTAATTTAATGATAGCATATAGAACAGTGGCAAAGAAGCTTAATTCTAAAAGTCGAGTATTTCTCCCTCCAAGAATAAGGAGTGGGTATTTTATTTCTGCACAAAAAAACCTCAACCTATCACAAAAAGAATTTTCCAAAATTCTCGGAATATCGACACGCACATTTACAGAATGGAAATCTGGTTCCGGTTCTTTCCCTTTGTCTGCGACAAAAATTATTAAAAAAAGAGCTGAAATTACCCTTCCAAAAGAAGCAAAAATAGAAACCAATCCTTTTTGGTACACGCTAAAAGGAGCTCCTCTTGGAGGGAAAGCTGTTCACAAATTATATGGAAATAATTTTTCGAATACTGCTTACCGCCGAAAACAATGGCTTTTATGGTGGCAAGAAAAAGGTCAGTATAAATCAGCAATAATAGGTAAAAAGAAAGAGATTAATTTACCAAAATTCTCAAAAGAGTTGGCGGAGTTTACCGGTATCATGTTAGGGGATGGCGGAATTGCAAAATACCAAATCGTTATAACTCTTAATAAAATTGATGATTCTCTTTATGCAGATTACGTAAAAAATCTTATTAAAAAACTTTTTAAAGTTACCGCTTCTAGAATTATTGTAAAAAATGTAAAGGCATTAAATATCATCGTTTCTAGAATAGATTTAGTGGTTTTTTGTAATAAAACTTTAGGTTTACCAATAGGAGATAAAATAAAACAAGGTCTTGATATTCCCCAATGGATTTTGGCTAATGACACATTCCTTAAACATTGTGTTCGTGGACTTGTAGATACCGACGGTTCCGTATTTTGGGAAAAACACAAATCCAATGAAAAATACTCTTATCCTCGTCTTAACTTTACTTCAGCGTCACCCCTTTTGATACAAAGTTTTTTTAACACTTTGGTAAAATTTGGATTTAACCCTAAGCTCCGCAGAAACGGAAGGGCTGTCCAAATTGAAAAAAAAGAAGAAATATGCAAGTATTGGAAAATAATCGGAAGCAGTAACCCCAAACATAAGAAAAAGCTGCTTGTGATCTGGGATGGGTGCGAGAGTGGTTTAATCGGGCAGTCTTGAAAACTGCTGTGCCGCAAGGTACCGTGAGTTCGAATCTCACCCCATCCGCCAAGTTAAAAAATGAGAAATTATTTTAAATTCCTCGTAGTATCTTATTTCACCGCGATTTTCTTTGAGTTTATCGCGAACACAATAGGAGACGGAAAGCTTTTTCTTAACCCCGATTGGCCAATTTTCTTTCTTCTTTGGTATGGTTTCGTGTATTCGATTTTATACTTTTTCTTTCAAAATAGAATTATCCGACAGGGAACAATTTTCTTTGCAATTTTCGGGACTATAGCTGAAATTGTTATTTTCCATAGGAGCAATTTAATAGTTGATCCCATTATTTATGCCCTTATGGGATTTGCGCCTTTGTGGATAAATAAAAAACTTAGCAAATCTCAGGACAAAAAATAGTAAGTGCGTGTTCGTTCAGGTGTGAAACCGAGCGTCTGATATGAAAACCGAAAGCTGGAAGCCATTTTTATGCTAAAATAAAGTGATGCAAGAACTGCGCTGGAAAGATTTTGAATATTTAAATCACGAGAAATCCATTGACTGGTATTGGGGTCTTGGGGTCGTGACAATTCTTGGCGTGGGACTCTCTATTTTTTTTGATAATACTCTTTTGGCAATTTTAATCGGCATGGGAGGAATTGCAATCGGCCTTTTTGCCATGAGAGAACCCAAAGAGATTGAATACATTATCGGCGAGCGCACCATAATTTTAGGGGACGAAACACATCCGTATAATGAACTGGAGTCGTTTTCAATTGACCATCAGCACCACGACGTAAAATTGATAATCGTTTCCAAAAAGTTTTTCCTGCCCTACATTGTTATAACCATCAAAGAGCATCACCCCGACACTGTGCGCGAATATCTGGTACGCAAACTTCCCGAAGGCGCGCATCAAGAACCCATCATTCACGCTATCGCCGAGCGGATTGGAATCTGAAACTAGTTTCTAGTTACTAGCTATCAGCTTCTAGCTTCTGGCTTTTAGTTTATACTTCTGCTAATTTTACTGAAAGCTGAAAGCCAAAAGCTGACAGCTAACTATTGCTTTCGTCGTTCAATGGATAGGACACTCCCCTGCGAAGGGAGAAATGCAGGTTCGATTCCTGCCGAGAGCACACAAATGAAAAAGCCGAACTTTAGTTCGTGCTTTTTCATTTGTGTGAACGAGAGCGAGTAAACTGCTTTACTCGCGGGCGAGAATCGAAAAGCTTCTCCTGTATTTTTGAGTTGCTACGCAAAGAAAAAATTGGAAAGCTGTACTGAAACTGTAAGTTTCGATAAGCGTATTCGCGGTCCTGCCGAGAGCACAAGGTTGAAAAAAAACAAAACTGTTTGTTTTTTCAAATACTTGGGCTGGGCGGAGCGTTGTTTTGCTAGCAAGCAAAACCGCGAGCCGGGGTCGCGAAAATTAAACTGCGCCGGCAGTTGAATTACTTGTGACCACAAAACAAACTTAAACAAAAAAACCTTTCGATATATCGAAAGGTTTTTTTGTTACTCGGAGCTTTTCCCAGATTATTTCAATTTCGCAATCTGCTTTGCCAGACGAGATTTCCTTCTTGAAGCATTTCCTTTTTTAATCAAATTCACCTTGGCGGATTTATCCAATTCTTTATAGACCTTCTGGAGCGCCCCTTCAGACGCTTTTTTGTCTCCCTTTGCTATAAATTTCTTTACCTCTTTAAGGGCATTTTTAAGAGAGTCCTTGTGGCCCACGTTGAAAAAGTGGCGGCGTTTGCCTACCTTAATCGCTTTCTTTGCAGATTTAGTTATTGCCATTTTAACTAGCTGTCAGTTGTTAGCTTCTAGCTTTCAGCTTTAATACAAATTTAAATAATATGAGGATACTAGCCGAATCTTTCAAAAATTGCAACTGTAAGCTGCCCACTGCATAAGGTCAGATACATATTGCACTCTTTGGTTTCGCCAAAGATGTGAGAA
>CAYHJR010000048.1:0-6876 GCA_964357075.1 uncultured Candidatus Saccharibacteria bacterium | reverse complement strand
ACATTTTTCTTTGGTGTTGCCGAGTGAAGCGAGGCAGTGGCGGAACGATTCATTCAACATCGGGATTTTGTTGGAAAAAAGTTCGGATTTTGTTCAGGAGACACAGCAAGTGAAATTTTGAATATATTTTTTATTCAAAATTTTGCTCGTGGGGTAAAGTGGACGAGAAGAGAAGTTCGGGGGACTTCCCCGGAATTTGCCATAAGCAAATTGAGTCCATGGTCCCCAGCAATCATGTGAGAGGTTCTGGTGACCGAGAGGTATTATGTATAATCCAACAAAACCATATAAATATCAGATTTTAAAATTAATTGGGAGTACTTGGGATACACCATATGTAAAAGTACAAAAAGGACTGTACCCGATAATTAAAAAGAAATTTTCAGCTCTTGAAATTCAACATACTGATGGTATTGGCACAAAAGGTCTATATCATTGGAAAAAACGTACATTTAAAAATGCTACGCTGGACGCGTTAGCGATGAATTTAAACGATATGGCTATGGTTGGCGCTATTCCATACACTATTCAAAATCATATCGTCTTACCAAAAGATGACCACAAAGCAATATTGGACATTGTAAATGCTCTCGCGGTGGAATGCCGCAAAAGAAAAATTGCCATGACCGGCGGAGAAACATCAATTCACTCGGGTATTAAAGGAATGGATATAAGTATAACCGTCTCTGGTTTTCTAAATAAGAAACTTAAAAATGAGTGTAAGGCGGGAGATGTGCTTGTGGGGCTTGCTAGTTCGGGTCTTCATTCAAATGGGATTACAAAAGTTAGAGAAATTTTTGGTAAAGAATATAGAAAAGAATTTATAGAATCAACCAGAATTTATCTTGATGAAATCCTTTCGGTGCTAGCTAAATGCAAAATTAACGGCATGATGCATATCACGGGAGGTGCGTTCACAAAACTCAAGGATATTTTAGGAAAAAATGACGCAATCATTTCTCAACCTAAAAATCTGTCGCCTCAAAAAATATTTTGGGATATTTATGCAAAAGGGCTTTCAAATAAAATAATGTATACCACGTTCAACTGCGGAATAGGTTTTATACTCTCTGTGCCAAAACAAGAAGTTAACAAAATACTTTCTTATCTTTGTAATTCCGCGATAATTGGTGAAATTGTTAATGGAAAAGGCGAAGTTCATATCAAATCGGCATTTAACGAGGAAATCGTAAAACTATAGGTGACCGAGACACATCATTTTAACGAGTAGAAGAACGTTAAAATACCCTTATGTGGTCTCACCTATAAAGTCCGAGACCGAAGCGTCCAGCTGTGAACGGGAAATGTGAATAGCTCTTGCTATCGTATACTTTTACACATCTGACGGAATGTGCGGGATTTGGTATGTTAAAATTAAGCTTATGAAAAACAAAACATTGTGGGCGGGGGCGATAATTATTTTATTAATAGTCGGGTTTTTTGGTTTGAATTCGTACGAAGGAAGGCGGGGTGATATTGCTCTCCAGAATCAAAATAGCGGGAATAATACGGAGACGACACAGCCCAAAGCTCTGGTTGTGGAAAGTAAGCCAATTTCTAAAAATCTGACGCTTGACTCAAAGACCTGGACCTGGGTTTCAACCACTTACAGTGACGGAAAAGTTGTTAAGCCAAAACAGACAGGTAAATTTACGCTTAAGTTTGCTAGCGGGAATAAATTTTCGGCCACAACCGATTGCAATAGCATGAGCGGGAGTTATGTGGCGGATAAAGATACGGTTTCTTTTTCTCAAATTGCCAGCACCTTGAAACATTGCGAAGGAACGCAGGAGGGTGATTTCTCCGCAATGCTTTCAAATGTGAAAAGTTATAATTTTAATTCACAGGGCGGACTTGTCTTTACTCTCAAATATAGCAGTGGCACGGCTTTGTTTAGATAGGGTTAGAAAATTGATTTTATAGTTTATCTGTGGTACTATTGCCGTCGATGAAGTATGGCGAAGAATTAAAGATAAATGAAAGACATATTTCGCTTTTGGATTTTTTAAAATCCTATAATGAAAATATGCCGGTAAATTTTCCTCGTGCCACCACTGCGCTTTTGAATAAATTTCAACAGGAACACGCAATGCTTTTTAAGAAAGGTAATTTTTGGTCGCTTGACCTTCATCGAAAGAAGCTCATGGATTGGTTACCACGAAAAAGCGATGCCCAGTAAATTTTTCTAGTTAAACCTAATTCCTTTGGGCAAAGTACGGAAGGTGATGGAGTAACGTAAAACTTTGGTTGGAGATACGGAATGAAGCCATTTGTGGCGAATATCTTTCTGCATAATGTAAGCCGAGCGGGGTTCCAAATCCAAGGTGATTATTTCTTTATGGTTTTTCTTTGCATCTTTTTGTTTAATGGGGCGAAACTTAATCTGTGCCCAGCCCGCAAGTGATATGCCGACAATATGCTCAAAGTCCTCATTGTCTTTGTGCCAGCCCAAGGGGGAGCCGGGGGAATATTCATTGACAAGTGCTTCAACCACGCGTTTCGGCGAAATATCCAGCCATTTAGCAATTCTGATTTGGAGGCGTTTTAAAAATGGCGGCAGAGGCGGCCCTGAGATTAATTTTTTCTTTTCAAAATCATAATTCCAGCCAAAGTTGAAATGGCGGCGCTTAGCTGTGTATTCGCGGACACGTGCTGCCTCAAGGGGGATTAATTCAAGGTGGGAGATTATATATGCTTCTTCCTCGTGGGTTATAAAGTCAGGTTTGTAAACAAGGCCGGTTGGGAGCTGAAGGGGAGAATCCAGGAGTTTTATTTGTTGAGGAGATTTAGACATGCCCCCATTCTATCAAAGTGATAGAATATAGATTAATATGGCTTCAAAAATTTCTCAAAAACGGAAGGTTTTGGAAGTGGGAAAGTATTTGGGTAGAAATCGCCTGATGGCGATTTCTACTTCTGCCAACAATAAGCCGTGGAGCGCGACTGTCTTTTTTGCCTACGATAAGAATTTTAATATTCTGTTTTACTCGCACGATGAAACCAGGCATTGTAAGGAGATTAGAAGAAATGCGAATGTTTCTATTGCCGTGAATCACACTTGGCAAAGGGGGGGCGGAATAAACGGCTTGCAGATTACTGGAAACGCCAAGAAAGTCGGCGCTAAAGATTATAAAAAATATTACGCGCTATACAGAAAACGCTTCAAGTGGGCGGATAGATTTAAGGCGGACCATAAATTGTATTTGGTAAAGCCAAGGGAGATTTGGCTCATTGACGAAAAGCTTTTCGGGCATTTTAATAGGGTGAAGGTGATATAATTGAATTTATAAAATTATGAATATAAATAAAAAAATTGCGATAGCGATTGCACTTCTGACGGCGCTTTTGGCGGCTTACTTTTATTTTCCCGCTCCCGCCCGGAGAATGAATAATGGCGATAATGGTAATGATAAAGGGGGTGGCTTGTACGATGGATGCCAAGATGTGTCCGGACGGTTCTTATGTTGGGCGTATGGCGCCAAATTGCGAATTTCAGAAATGTCCGGAAATAGTTGTTTTTAGTGACTATAGGAGCGGAATATATCTAGTTGAAGGAGTTCCTGTTAAATTTTTAGCTGGAATATCCGAAATAGAGGCGGTGCCCGGCGGCGCCTTTAAAGTGGTGACCCGTTATTTTGGAAATGAAGTGAGGGGAGATTTTGACGGAGATAAACGGGAAGATATTGTTTTTTTGATTACGCAAAATAGCGGCGGGTCCGGGACATTTTATTATGTTGTGGCGGCGCTCAAAGCAGATGGCGGTTACATTGGAACAAATGCGGTATTTCTTGGGGACAGAATTGCTCCGCAGACAACCGAATATAGAGATGGTAGAATTATAGTCAATTTTGCAACACGAAAAGAAAACGAGCCAATGACCGCCAAGCCATCGATCGGCGTCTCAAAATATTTAAGAGTTGAGAGCGGACAGTTAATGGAAGGAGATTAATTAATCAGCAACAAAAGATAAAAACGGAAAGCGGCGGCCCCGAGGCCGCCACTTTCTCATGTATAGTCGCTTACTCCTTCCCCATATTTGGAGTAAATTCTTGCTTTAATTTAATTTGGTGTCCTTGCTCGTGATCCACGGATCATAAGAGACTATTCGGACCCTTTTTGTTTTTTGAAGAATTTCCTCCTTTTGTTTTGAGTAAACTTACTTTAAGTTTGCGCCCGTCATTTTAAACGTCAAGAAAAGAAAAGTGGAGAAGCTGTTGAAAACTTGTGTAAAACAATGAATCCCCCCCACGCCCGACGCTTTTGGCGGGGGGGGCGTGGGGTTGCGAGCTATATCAAATTTTCAGTATGACTTCCTTTTTTCTGCGGGGGTGTTAATCTTTGGCTAATGAAAGAATATCTCGCTGTTTTGGCTCTATTGTGTTTGCCGTTTCCTGTTTTTGCTTTGAGTTCCGAAGTTCACATAACCAAAGACGGCAAGGCGGTTATGAATGGAGTAAAGGTGATGCAATTGGCGGGACAAACCTTCTTCACCCGGCTTTATTGGGGAGACGCTTTTGTGCGTCTTACCGTTAAAACCAACAGCAAAACAATTTTTTATCGCGCGACGGGTGAAAAAACCAATCTTGGGGAGGTGGCAGTCAATGATATTTTGAATCTTGAAGGCGAACTTGAGCCGGGAGGTAGCGATTTGGTCATTGTTCCCAAAACTATAAAAAATTCTTCGGTTGAGAAGGAGCAAAGTATTTTGAGCGGCAAAGTTGCTTCTCTTGATTTGGGAAACAATAAATTTACGCTTGACAGCAAAAGCAAAGGCATAATTACAGTTTCGGTTGATACAAACACGGAATTTACTAAAGGCAACAGAAGAATTGATTTGGGGAGAGTCAAGGTCAATGATTCTATAATAAAAGCGGATGGCGACTACGATTTTAAAACAAAAACTCTGTCGGCAAAAAAAATAGTTGTTTATGTTGATTTAAATACTTTTAAACCGAAAGTCCACGAAGGAGCGGTTGAGTCCATTCGGGGAACGACGCTACCAACCGATATTTCAATTAAAATCGGCAAAATTGTTTACACCGTTTATTTGGACGACAAAGCCGAAGTCATTAATAAAGAAAGAAAAAAGATTGTTCTGTCGCGTTTTGAAGCAGGAGACAAGATACGACTTTATGGCGTTATACGCGAAATTGATGAACCCGTAATTGACGCTGAAGTCATACGCAATATGGATCTTTAATAAAAAATGGATACCGCAGAAATTTTGTTTGGGATTTTGATTTATGTGTTGATTTTTTCAATTTGGCATTCCCGTTTATTTTTTGGCCAAATTGTGAATGAAGAAGGTGAAATTAAAAAAGTGTCCGGTAAGGCAATGGTCGCTCAATACTCTTTGAGCCGCATAGTGCCGGCCTTTCTTCTCGCCTTCAGTTTTTCTAGATTGATTATTTATACGGCCGTGAGTCCCTATGTCATTGCCCTATTATTATGGATTGGTTGTTTTTTGCCGATTACAATCTTTTTGGTGAGTATTGGGAGAATCGGCGTCAGAGAGGCGTTTATCTACGTCGGAGGATTTTTTGTCAGCTTGATTGGAGTGGCAACTGTCTTTGTGATTTGGTGAGAAAAAAAGTTATATAGATTAATTTTAAATGTTACAATAAGGTGGCAAATAAAAACAGGACAGGATGAACTACAAAAGACTTTTAGCGGTAACGGTGATTGGGGGTTTATTGGCACATGGTGCTTTGGTTTGGCTTAAAAAGCCGGAAATAAAAAATATAAATTCTACGGGGTCCAGCGTTGTCGCCTTCGGCGATAGCTTGGTCTACGGGGTTGGGGCAAGTAAAACGGGAGAATAGGACCGTTTCTCTATCGTCTCAAAAGAAGTCGGCGTTCCGATTATAAACGAAGGAGTCTCGGGCAATACGACTTCTGACGGGATTTTGCGGCTTGATAGCGACGTTTTATCCAAAAATCCTAAAATTGTTTTTATCTTGTTAGGCGGCAATGATTATCTTCAAAAGAAAAGCAAAGAAGAGACCTTTGCCAATTTAAGGATTATGATAGAAAAGATTCAACAGGGCGGTTCTATAGTTGTTCTGATGGGAGTGCGAGGCGGCATTTTTGTTGACCGTTTTGAAGAGGACTATGAAAACTTGGCCAAGGAACTCCACACCGGCTATGTGCCGAATGTCTTGGATGGTATTATTACCAATCGCACCTTGATGTATGACAGCATTCACCCAAATGACGAGGGCTACAGAATAATTTCTTTGCGGGTGATACCGGTGTTGAGGGATATTCTTGAACAGAGAGAAGAAATATGAAAATAATCACAAATAAAAATATTGCCGTTATGATAGCGATTATTACCGCGCTTCTATTTTTTGGAGGATATTTAGTGTCATTTGATTTAAAAGATGAAACGACAAAATCCAAAAATATCATTGATTCAAAACCGAATGCCCCGGTAGAATTTTTGCAGTAGCTTTTTGCCTTATATAAAAAGTATGTTATAGTGCTCGGGTTTTTTGCGTTTGTAAAATATTTATGGATCCTGTAGTAGAAAATGGCACTAGAAGCAGGTGAAAGTGCAAAATAAAATGAAAAAGTCGATTAGTAAGAGTTAAATACAATATTGGTTATTCTGCTTCTAAAAAAGAAGCGGTGCCATTTTTCACTACAGGATGAAAATCAGAAATATAGCCATTATTGCTCACCCCAATACCACCGCGCGAAGCGCGCGGGCTACGGGGCGGGAAGTTGTTAATTAGCAATCTATTACTTATATATAACCTGGACATGGAAATTAGAAACATAGCCATTATTGCTCACCCCAGTAGGAAAGTCAGAACTTCCTACGGGGCGGGAAGTTGTTAATTAGCAATCTATTACTTATATATAACCTGGACA
>CAYHJR010000047.1:0-6925 GCA_964357075.1 uncultured Candidatus Saccharibacteria bacterium | reverse complement strand
CCTTGCGGGACAGCGTCCTAAGCGCTGCGCGTATTCCATTTCCGCCACGAGGACAATTAGTATTAGTTTATTTTATTGTGATTTAAAATCAAACATTACAATATGACCGATCGGTCATATTGTAATGTTTTTGGGAATCTCATATAATTATATTAATCAGAATTTGTAAGTTAGAAATTTTACTAAAGCAACGACGAGGTGCGAAGCGAAAATAAATTAAAAATTTTGGAATTTTTGGATAATTCAGCCGAGTCAATTGGCGATCTTCTTTTTTTCTTTTCTTTACCATACGGAACCTCCTTTGGTCGAGCAGAGTATTTATTACGAAAAGAAAAGGAGAGAAGAGGAAAGTTAAAAATTGCCGATGAAGAACGTAGAAATTTTTACACACTTATTTCACGATTAAAAAAAGACGACTTGATAGAGAAAAATAAAAGTAAAAATGAAATATTTATAAAATTAACCAACAAAGGGAAAGATATTCTAAAAATTCTCCAAGCTAAAAAACAGGATGATTTGCCTAACAAAAAATATGAGGTACAAAAAGAAACGACTTTTAAAATAGTAACCTTTGATATACCGGAGAAACAAAGGAAGAAGCGAAAATGGCTGCGTGATTCTTTAAGAGAATTAGAGTTTGAAATGCTTCAAAAAAGCGTTTGGATAGGGAAAACAAAATTGCCGGAAGAATTTATTTCTGACTTAAACCGCGCAAAAATTCTTTCGTATATCGAAATTTTTGAAATAACCAAATCTGGCTCAATAAAGCACATCGGCCAAGAAATTTTATAATTTTCTCGCTTTAATTAAATAAATTAAACCTTACACAATGACCGATCGGTCCTTGTGTAAGGTTGACGAAAAAAGAAAAGTATTGTATTGTTTAGGAGTGTTTCGGGTGGTTTTGAAATTAAAAACCGCCCGGAATTTGCTCTTATAAAATCACGTCAATAATGTCTGAAAATATCCGAATCCTGAAAGGAGGCAATGACCATGGCAGAGGAAAAAAAGATTGACACCAGCGTTGGTGAAGTTGGGAAGGAAATTGGAATCGGGGTCGGTCTTATCGCCGGTTTTGAGCTTCTGAAGAAAGTGTGGCAACTTTTCAAGTCCGGCTCAAAAGTCGCCGCTTTTGAAGTAATAAAAGAGGCGGGAGTCAAAGCGGCGCAGGTCATCGGTGAAAAGATAACCAGTAATGATCGGGCAGAAATCCTAAAAATCCTCGGTGAGATGGAAGAAGAAGCAGGGATAGACAGCGAAAAAAGAAAAGCAGCTGCTAAGTTCATTCGTGAACAGCACGGGAAACGGCTATCCGACACCGTTACTTATCCGCCTGGCAAGGAAAATCTTCTGGTCGACTGCCTTGCCAAGGTAAAAAAGGCGATAGAAACCAGGACCACAAAGGCAATCGAAGCGGGGGCCGCCAATCAGGACTGGAAAAAGGAGTTTAAGGAATTCCTTGTTTGGCTCGGCAAATTGCCGCCCGCGGAATTCGATGCGGCCATCGAATTCCTGCATCACGATGTCGTCTTGCAGTGGATCATGATGCTCGGAATCCGTCTCAATGAAATCTTCGGCGTCGTCGGTTCAGAACTACATCCTTTCAACGATAAATGGGCTGCATGGCTCAATAATCGCCGCACAGCACGCGGCCGGAAGACTGTAGAATATCGAAAGGGGGCTCCTCATGCGTGAAACACTTCGTGAAATACTCTTAACGCTGCAACTCATTCTCGACACTGTCATCGCCGGCGCCGCGGATGCCGCCGAGGTCATTGCCCTTGTTGGGGGAAAAGACAGAACCGATCTTGAAGTATATCAAATCGGCCTTTCACGGCTCGCAATCGTAATGATGCTTCTGCCCATACCAATCCTGCTTCTGGGAATTTTCGGATTCTCGATGTGGATTTCGGTTGCGGGACTTGTTTGGGCGTTCTTCACGATCTTGCTTTCTTTACTGGCCGCGCCGATTGCGTTAATAATCGACGCGATCTGGCGAAGAACAGCAGTGGGGTTTGGAGAGCGGTATGTTCGGCTGACGCTACACGTATTATTCGCCGAGCTGTCATTCGCCTTGATGCTTATCGTCGTTCCGATAGATAAACGACCCGAGTTGATCCCCTTGCTGCTACTCTTGGCCCTTATCATCTTTATCGGAACTCGGCTTTTCGGAGGCGCTTCAATTTTTAACGGAAGGGCAATAACGGTTGTCGCATCGATGATTTTCATCGCAATCGTCATTTCGTTGTTTCTTCCCCGCACAGCCGAGCTCGCAAGGAACTCAGCAAAGGGAATCGACAATGGCATCGTGACGACTCTCACCATGAAACCATCTAACGCGGAGGCGGGGATTGCGGCCAGCACAGTACCGACGGCGAGCCAGAAAAATCTCATCGGCACGGAATTCGTGGTAAAAGCCAATCCTGAAGGTGATCCTGGCAAGGACACGAATTCGCCGTTCGTGTCCAGAACCGGGAGCGACTATCAGTTTGTCGCTGACGGTCCGGTGTCCGTTCTCTCCAAAGAGTTGAGTGGGTCAGAAAAGCTTTACCCTCTCCAAAAGGGACGGTTCGGATTGAAAGTCCCTGCGGGTTACCCAACCGGAAATTTCCACTTCCGGGCGGATCGAGACACCACAGTAAGAGTCGTTGACGTGATCGAAAGTTGATCTTTAATTGATCTTTGCCCCGCTTGTGGCTTCAGCTGCAGGCGGGGATTTTTTATTTCTAACAGATTTGTGCGGATTACAAATACACACGGATTAATACGGATGAAAATTAAAAAGCTTTGAGTAATCACTCCGGCAATAAATGTCGGAGCTAATAACGCGAATTTAAGCAAACATAACGAATATATAAATTTTAAAACATATGATAAAAAAATTCGGTTGATGCGGATAAAAAACAAGTAGTTTATAAAATTAATTCAGAAACAAATTTTGGGCACTATAGTGTACTATAGTGCCCAAAATATCCATTTACATTATTTAGGTCTTTAAGTTTAAGATTTTGACCTTTTGACCTTTGGTTACTTTGATAAATTCCACAGATAAGTTTTATGTGTGGATAAATTTAAAACGCCCCGATTGTTCGAAGCGTTTCAAAAAGCAAATCTTAATTAAAATTTACAATGCCCCTGCTATGCCTCTTACTGCGGCAACCAAACCCTTAGCAATCAAACCGACTCCTATCGCAACAAGCGCATAAAGAATAAACCTTCTTGCATCTGTCGTTTTTTTCTCATCGCCACCTGAAGTCAAAAACAAAAAGGCGCCCCAAATAATAAATATTACCGCTAAAGCAATCAATATCCCCAGAGCATAGTTGGCAATCGTATCCAATGTGTTATAGACATTAGAGATGCCGGTTATAGGTATGGTACCGGGTTGTCCTTGCCCTGGCGGCGTAAATAACTGCGCAAAAGAAACGACTGGCAGCACGAGCGATAAAATCGCTCCTGAATAAATTGCTTTTTGTAAAACTTTTTTCATTTTTTCTTTTATTTTACGCGACCTTTCACAAAGAGTATTCACTAATATACGAATAAATTCAGAAGATTTGTATATTTGTGTTTGATTAGTATATTTGTGATTACTCCATTATTATAACGTAGTTATTATTCCGTACAACGCTCCGATAATTCCTCTTGCCAGTAAAATTACCAGTAGTCCTATCGCGGCGTATAAAACCGTTTTTTGACCTTCTTGGAATTTTTTAGGATCGCCGGAAGCAGTCATTATTTTCCACGCTCCGTAGATAACTATTATCACCGCTACCGAAACCGAAACGCCGATAAAATAATCTATTATTTTAGAAAGAACGCTATCAAGAGTTGAGCCGGATCCGAAGTAGTTAAAAAGCTGGCCGCCGCTTCCTGAAGTCGGTTGTGTAGGCACGGCGCCACTTTGAGAGGGAACAGCCCCGCTTTGATCAGCGGCCAATTGATAAAAAGCAAATAATGGCGCGGTTTTAAGCCACTTCAAAAAATTTTTTATGTTTTTTACCATTTTTAAAATTATAAAAAATTTTTAGCCGTTTAGCAAGGCAGTTTATTCCACGGTCCTAAACTGCCGCCGACAATGACTTTCAAAACCGTGTCAACAATAAGTCCGGCTAAAAGCAAAATAGCAAGGCCGATTAAAATTGTCCTGATTTTTCCGAGCGCGTCTTTATATTTTGCCGGATCGCCCGCGGAAGTCATCATTTTAAATCCCGCCCAGACCAAAGCGCCCAGCGCCAAAATAAACGCGAAGACAATAACAAAGTTATAGACGTTTTGCGCAAGTTGGAATAAATCGCAAATAGTGCAATCGAGTTTGGCGGTTCCGGGACCGCATTGCACCAATGGGGTCAGAGCAGCATATGCGGGTTTAACAAAAAAATAAGATATGTTTTGCAATATAGCCATTAAATTTTTTGTCAGTTACATGTTACGAGTTACAAGTTACGAGTTATGTGTTATATGTTATTTAAATAAATTATTTATCTGAGCGCTGGCTTGGTCTAGCGCTTGCTGGGTATTTGTTTTCCCGTTTAATACTGATTCTACCGCGTTTGAAAAAATCTGGGAAGTTTGATCCGAGTCCGGCTGATACCACGAAACAGCCGTCAAGGATTGCTTGGCAAACACGTTTAAATTCGGGTCGTTAAAATATTGGTTAATTAATGTATTTAAAGCCGGCGGCCTCTTGGTTGCTTGAAGATAAGTAAGGGAATTTTGCGGATCAGTTGTTAGATATTTTATAAAATCCCAAGCAAGATCAGGATTGGAGCTTTTAGAAGAAATTGCCAAGCCCCAATACGCGGCATAATTTTTGGGATTGGACGAATTAAATTGCGGCATTGACGCCACCGCGAAGTTTAAAAGCGGATTTTTTTGTTTGAGATATGAAATCTGGTTAGCGTAACCAAAAATCATTGCCGCTTGCCCCTGACTGAACAAATCAAAAGAATTTCCTAAATTCTGATTCCAAACATACGAAGAGCTTTTGGGGTCGGCGAATTGAAGATAAAAATCAAATGCATCTTTGCCTTTTGCTCCGAAATCCGCGCGCATATATTGCGGGTCGACCATCGAACTTCCATATTGAATCATCAACGTGTTTAAAATATCAGTGGCATTTACGATATTTTTATCAGAACTGCCGATGGCGGCGCCGGCCTGTGAAATCTGACCGTTGGCTTGTTTTTTGGTAAGCCGCGTTGCCAAGTTTGTAAAATCGTTCCAAGTGGCGGGCGGGAAAACAACGGCGTTGGCGTTAAAAATATCTTTGTTGTAAAAAAGCGCGAGAGTGTCAAGGTAAAGGGGCAAAGCATAAACTTTGTTTTGATAAACAAAATCTTTTTCAATGGCTGAATTTGGCCCTGAAGGGAAAAACCCTTTCAAACTTGCCAAAGAAACTTGTGCGTCAGTGGCAGGCGTTAATAAATCGCCCTGTTTTAAAAGCCAGGAGTTATGAAACATTAAAATGTCTGGGCCTTGATTTTTAGCCATTGCCCGAACAAGTTCATTTTCAAAATCCGTCTCTGATATTTGCCGGTATTGAATTTGAACCTTGCGGTCATAAAGCTTACTATAGTTGTCTATAGTGGCCTGATAAGCGGAAACATTGTCAACGCCCCAGAAAACTAATTTTCCGGATACGGAAGTTTTGGAGCAGTTTTTGGTTATCGGAATAACGCAAAAAACGCTTAAGACAGCAAAAATAAGTACCAGAATACCCCCTCCAAACAACGCTATTTTCAAACGGCTGTTAAGCATTTTTGATATTTGTTCTTACAATATTACCGCGCCCGCCAATTTGTCGCCTCCTTTTAATGTCATAATTTTCACTCCGGAGGTGGCGCGGCCGGCGGTTCTGACGCTCTTCAAAGTCGTTTTAATAATTTGTCCTTTGGAAGAAAGCGCCAAAAGTTCTTGTTCTTCAAAAATCACCTGCGCGCTGACAATTTTTCCGGTTTTGGCGGTTATTTTAGCGGTTTTAATTCCCTGTCCGCCTCGCTTTTGGGTTTTGTACTGGCCAAGCGCGGTTTGCTTAGCAAACCCGTTTTCAGTAACCACAAGCAATTTGCGCTTTGCGATTTGCTCTTTGCTGTCTATATTTATTATATCAAGTCCCACGACAAAATCATCCCTTTTGAGTTTTATCGCTCTTACGCCGGCGGCAATTCGAGACATTGACCGAAGCTGGCTCTCTTTAAACCTGATTGCCTGCCCCAGAGCGGTAATAATAAAAACTTCATCTTTTCCCGAAGACGACTTAACCCAACGAAGCGAATCTCCTTTCTGAAGATTCATCGCGATGATTCCGGTTCGCCTGATGTTGGTAAAATCGGAAAGCGAAGTTTTCTTGATAACGCCGTTTTTGGTGGCCATCACTAAGTACGCAGAACTGCGCTGACTCAAAGAATCCGCTGAATTACGCTGATCATTCAGCGTCTTTCCGCGCTCTTCTTGGCGTGGTTCAGCGTAAGAAACCACAGCGCTGACCTTTTCATCGGGCGGGATTTCTAAAAAGTTCTGGATGACTTTGCCTTTGGCTTGCCGCGACGCTACGGGAATTTCATAAACCTTTGTTTGAAAAACCCTTCCTTTTTCGGTGAAAAACAAAATATTGTCGTGGCTATGGGCCGCGATAAAATGCGTTATCAAATCCTCTTCGCCGACATCGGAAGCAATAAGACCTTTCCCGCCTCTTTGCTGGCTTCTAAAAACATCGGGACTTCCGCGTTTTATATAGCCGTTTTGAGAAAGCGTAATAACCACTTCTTCTTCGGTGATCAAATCCTCTTCTTTAAATTCCTTGATGCCACCGGCAACAATTTTGGTACGCCTCTCGTCGCCGTATGATTTTTTAATTTCCAAGAGTTCGTCTTTTATGACTTTTAAAATTCTTTGTTGGCTTTTCAATAAAATTTCCAGTTCG
>CAYHJR010000046.1:0-6959 GCA_964357075.1 uncultured Candidatus Saccharibacteria bacterium | reverse complement strand
CAAAATTTTGCCCGCTCGCTTTGGGGCGGGGGCAGGGGTTTAATTAAATTTACCGGTAAACACTTTTTCCAAAATATCGCTTTGCATGATATTTTGGGCAGAGTCCTTTTTTACGATTTTTCCTTTATCTAGAACATAACCACGGTGGGCAATTTCCAAAAAAGATTTGATGTTGTGTTCCACAACCATTATGGCGGTTTTGTGGCGTTCATTTATCTCTTTAATCTTGGCAAAAACTTCTTTGACGATTTTTGGCGCAAGGCCGAGCGATGGCTCGTCAAGAAGCAGGATTTTCGGGTCAGTCATTAGCCCTCTTGCGAACGCGAGCATTTGCTGTTGCCCTCCGGAGAGCGAGCCGGATTTATGTTTTAGTTTTTTATTTAGGTCAGGAAAAATCTCCAAAACCCTCTCAATTCTCTGATTGATTATTTTCTTGTCTTTTACCACAAAACCGCCAATCTCCAGATTTTCCCTGATTGTCAGATTTCTGAAAACTCGTCTGCCTTGCGGAACAAAAGCAACGCCTCGCTTCACCATTTCGTGCGAAATCGGCTCTATTGTTTTTTCATGCCACAAAACTTTTCCGGAATGAATTGGCACCAAGCCGAAAATCGCTTTAAGAATCGTTGACTTGCCGGCTCCGTTCGGACCCATCAAGGCAACGATTTCGTTTTCGTCCAGTTCAACATCAACGCCGTTAAGCGCCTTTACTCCGCCGTAGTAAACGCCAATGTCTTTAAGTTGTAATAAAATTTCTTTGTCCATATTATTCGCCCAAATAGGCCTCAATTACTTCTTTTTTGGCAAAGGTTTTTTCCGGCTCACCTTCGGCGAGAAGTTTGCCCTCGTCCATCACAAAAACATAATCGCAGAGTTCTTTGATTAACTCCATATTGTGCTCAATTAAAATTATTGTTTTACCTTTCTGTTTTAATTCTTTAATAATGCCTGAAATGGTTTTGGCCATTTCCGGAAAAAGCCCCGCAAATGGTTCGTCTAAAAGATAAAGTTCGGCTTTCATTGCCATAGCCCTTGCGATTTCCAGAAGTTTTCTCTGTCCATAAGAAAGATTGATTGCCAATTGATTCTTTTTTTCCCAAAGTTCATTTTTTCGCAAGACCTCCTCGGCTTTTTTCAAATGATATTCTTTGTGCTTTTCAAAAAGCGAAGAGAAAACATTTCGCTCGGTCAAAACAACCAAGATGTTGTCTAATACCGTCATCTGCTCAAACAAGCGGACATCCTGAAATGTGCGGGTAATTCCATAAAAAGAAATTTGCCAAGGATTTATTTTTTCAAACTTTTGCGCGCCATTGATAATCACTGCTCCAGCGTCAATCGCTAGCGTTCCGCTCAAAAGATTTACAAGTGTTGTCTTGCCCGAGCCATTCGGTCCAACAATGCCGGTAATCTTTCCCTTCTCAATTCCAATAGACAAACCGTCAACAGCCCGCACGCCGTCAAAATGTTTTTCCAGTTTTTTTGTTTCAAGTATTGTCATAATTTGTATTCGCCTATTAAGCCTTGAGGACGGTAAAGCATTAGTCCTATCAGAATCAAGCCATAAACGACTTGCCGCATTTGTGCGGCAATATCAGCAGGGAAACCGACAAAGCGCAGAACTTCCGGCAATAGAATCAAAAATAATGCCCCCAGAATTGAGCCGTGCAAATTCGCCAGTCCGCCTAAAATGATAATCGCCAAAACAAAGATTGACTCCATTAGAGTAAATGAGGAAGGGTCAATAAAAGTGATGTATGAGGCGAACAAAGAACCGGCAACAGCGGCCATTGCCGCTGAAATTACGAATATCGCCAGTTTAAAATATGTCGTATTGTATCCAAAAACCTGAATCGTTTTTTCATCCTCTCGGATCGCTTTTAATACTCTGCCAAATGAAGAATTAATGATAAAGCGGGAGGTAAAATAAATAAGAATTAAAAACAAAATAGCAAGAAGTAAAAATGAAAAATTGGACGTAAAATCAAAACCGAACAAACTCGGTTTTGAAATCCCCGGAATGCCGAGTGGACCTCTTGTTAATTCCTGCCAGTTGAGAAATATTGAAAATATAATAATGTTAAAACCGAAAGAGCCGAGAGCGTAATAATCGCCTTTGAATTTTGATAAGACAATGCCGATTAAAAAACTGATGATTGCCACAAGAATTATTCCGAAAATTATTGAAACAAAAAAATTAACGCCGGAAGTCGTCAGCAGTATTGCCGTTGCATAAGCCCCTAAGCCGTAAAAAGCGGCGTGGGTTACGGACAAAAGCCCGGTGTAGCCAACGATCAAGTTTAAGCTTATGCCCAAAATGCTGTATATGGCGAAAAGTATTGCAAGATGTATTAAATACTCCATATCATTTATTCATAATTCCGCGCGGGCGGAAGATTAAAAATACAATCAACAATCCAAAAGCGATGGCGTCTTTCCATTCGCTCGATATTTTCCATATTCCAAAATTCTCAACAAAGCCCAAAAGAAACGCGCCAAGAACTCCGCCGTAGATATTTCCGACCCCGCCGACAATTGAAACGATAATACCTTTCAAAAGTAATTCAAGTCCCATGGTCGGATTAATGCCGGTGTCAAAGCCAACAAGAACACCCGCCAAACTGGCAATAGCCGAGCCGATAAAAAACACATAGCCGATGATTTTGTTGGTGTTAATGCCGACAATTTTGGAAACTTCCTCGTCATCGCTGATTGCTTTGATGGCTTTGCCGAACATCGTATATTTGAGAAGCAAGGCGAGTCCAACCATAATAACAATTACCGAGATTAAAATTAAGAGTTGCGTTTGAGTAATTACTCCGCCAAAAATTTCATAAATATTTTGCGCTCCAACTTTATCAGAAAGCACCTGAAATTGGGAAGTAAAAAGAATGGCAATAATCGCCTGCAAAGCTGTAAAAGCTCCGAGCGAGGCAACAAGTAAAACCATGTTTGACGCTTTTCTCTTGCGGAGCGGTTTGTAAATAATCTTGTCCAATTCGTAGCCGATTAGTCCGGCAAGTAAAACCCCTATAATTACGACGAGCCACAAATTCCAGCCTAAAGTTTTGGCGAAATAAAAGACGGAATATCCGCCGATTGCCGCCATTACGCCATGCGCCAAATTAAAAAACTTGGTCGCTCCGTAAATCAAATTAAAACCGAGAGCGATTAAACTATATATCGCTCCGGCAATGATGCTGTTGAGGATTAGCTGGGGGATAATTTCCATATTTTATTTTATTGGGTAAAGTCCCAAAATTCGGACCAACTCTTTCTAAAATATCAATTCAAATAACGACTTTTCTTGGTTTTTTAACGATAAATTTCTGTGGTTATATCTCCAAACATATTCTCCGAGATAAAGAGGCATTTTTTCTCGCCTGATTCCTCCTTTGGCGGATAGTTTTCTTTTTAGATATCCCCAGAATCCTTCCAGACCATTTATATGATTTCCCTTTTTATCAGAATACTCTTTTTTTCTGTGTTCAACCATTCTGTGAACGTAACCTTTCGCCGCGATGCCTGTATATCCGCGCCAAGTAATGGCTTCAATATCATCTATTAAATTAGCCCAGACCTTGCCGTTTCTGCACAGAATTCCAAATACCGGCTGTTTAGTTGTTCCTCTGCCTCGTTTGCTCTTTTTGCCCTGTTTTTTGACGCTTAATCGCTTGTTTTTCCATTGTCCGCCAAGATAGGTTTCGTCCACTTCCACCGTTCCATCAAAAACTTCGGGAATATCTTTTGTCATTTTCATTCTGAGCAGAGTTAAAGTTTCCAATAATTTACGTTTGGAAACATTAACTCTTTCCAGAATCACATTGGTTGAATGTTCAAGGACAAATTCGGATATTATTTGCTTCAAAATATCTTTTTTTATTCTAACTCTTTTATTTTTCAATACAAACCTTTGTTTGCATTTTTTACATTTCAATCTACCATCTCCTAATTTCCAAAACCCCTTCTTGTTTTTGCATTTCGCGCACTCTTTTTTCATAACCAAAATTATATCAATTTTGGTCCGAATTTTGGGACTTTACCCTATTATTTCTGAAATCAATCAAAAAACACCCAGTGAGCAGGTGTTTTTTGGCAGATTTTTTTTAAATCTATAATTTACCATCCCCGACTATTTTAATTTCTGCTTGCGGCATCCGCACCCCAAACTCGTCAAATTTAACACGCCCGCTTACTCCTTCAAAATCGGCATCTCTGATATTCTTTATCCACCTTTCGCCATCCGAATCATAAGTTTGCATCAAGAGCATAAATGAATCATACATGAAATCAGCTGCCATCCCGGGATTTTCTCCGTATTCCTCTCTATATAATTTCGCAAAATTTTCATTCGTGGTTTGTTTAACCGTCATTACTATAGAGCCATCCAAAACCGACAAGTCCCCGAGAATTCTTTGGTAATCGCTAAAACCGGCCTGAAAACTCGCGTCAAAAATAAACCGCGGTTTTTCTTGAACAAGTTTGAAAAGTTCTTTGATTAAGATTGCTCCTTGTTCTGCAACTCCTAAAAAGACGATTGCTGACGGATTTGTCTGCGTAATTTTTGTGGCAATTGTCCTAAAATCTTTTTCTTGCGAATCTAGTTTAAAACTTTTCATTTCATCACCATAGCCGCCCTTGAATGCTTCGGCAAATCTTATCCATGTCGGTTCGTTAGAATAAACAAGGACAACATTGCTCAAATTCAAATTTTTTACATAACCCCCTAATTCTCTTTCAAGTTCAATATTACCAGGCAACATTTGAAAGACATTATCATCAACAGGATCCTGCCCTTGCTCTCCGCTTTGAATAACAGGTATATTGGTTTGAGCCACCGAATTATAAATCGCATTGATAGTAGGAGAGGTCATATTGATTAAGGCGTCAACTTTATCAATCTCAGCCAATTTTTTATAAGCGCTTACACCTCGCTTAGAATCAAATTGGTCATCTTCAATAATCAATTCTATTTGCGCTCCCGGATTTTCGCTTAAATATACTTTTCTAGCCAAACTCACTCCTTTCACATGATTTTCTCCTATAAAAGAGTACTCGCCTGACAAACCAGCAATGAGACCGATTTTAAGAGAACCGATTTCTTTCTGTTCTGTATTCAAGATTGAATATCCAACTACAGCAACCACAATAGCAATTACTATGCCAATAACTATTTTTGCGTTTTTGCTCATAAATTTTTTTTATTTGATTTCGATTACAAAATTAATAATTAAACGACCTTTTATATATTTATTCACCTTTTTAATCATACTACAAAATAATATGACTAAAAAGATGGGCAAGAGAAATTGTGTCTACAATTTCTCTTGCCCGAGTTTTACTGCTTTTTTATTGACGGCTTTCCTGCGCCAATAGATCCACGATTCGCCCAAGCCATAAAAATCACCTCCTTTCTCTCTGTTAAAATAAACAATCTTTAGGTCCAAGGCCAACTCCATTCTACCTTCTTTTTGTTGTCTTCTATAATCTGACTAGTTGCTATTTCGTGAGTTCTATTTGTTTTACCGGAATGCTCAGCTTTCATGATTAGAATTTTGTAAGCCAAAAGATTATTCATGTATCCCAGAATGTCATCCAGCAATTCCTCATTGTTTTCTATCTTTACTTCTTTTTGCCAATTTCTGTCTTTCGATTCAACTTTAATAATTGCCCTACTATTTTCCACCCATAAAAGCATTCTTTTTGCCTTTTTGGATACTTCCGCCGGTAAATCATCAAAAATATTATTCATTTTCCCTCCTTTTCTATAATTTAAAAGTTGGTGATTTATCTCGCTTTATGAAAGAACTATTAAATATGTTATATCAATAGCATTAAAAAGTCAATAGTTTTGAATAAATTTCAACTTTTTGTTTTCCATTATATCTCTCAAAAACCCATATTCTAAGCCAGTTTTTCAGGTTTATCAACAAATAATCATCAAAAATATTGACTATTTTTCAGGGCTTGCTATACTGAATTTAATGGATTTAATACAAGTATTGAAAAATCTAGGACTTAATGAAAAAGAGGCCAAAGTATATATCTCTTTATTACAGATTAAAAGAGCCACTGCTTATTCCGTGGCTAAGCATAGTGGCCTTAAAAAACCAACCACCTATGTTATTTTGGACAATTTAGTAAACAAGGGCTTTGCCAATAAAATTCCAGGGACAAAAATTGTGCAATATACCGCCGGTAGTCCGGAAAATATATTTTCAGTAATGGAATCTAAATTAAAAGAGGCAAAAGAAATTTTGCCTGAATTAAAAGCATTAAGTCGAGGCAAGGAGCATAAGGTAAGAGTAAGTTATTACGAAGGAATTGATGGGATCAAAGAAATGTACGGAAAAGTTTTAAAAATAATGAACAACAAAGAAGTTGTTGGTTTTTATTCCAGTGCGAAAAACGCTCCGCAAAACCTGCTTAATTACTGGGATGAATGGAATAAGGAAAGATTAAAAAGAAAAATCCGTTCAAGAGGTATAACTCCTAAGGACCTCTCAACTAAAAAATGGGTGGAAAATCCACAAAAATATTTATTGACTCTATTCGTATTGCCTCTAGAAAAATATAGTAGCGATGTTTCTATCGAAGTTTATGACGATCTTACTTATATAATTTCTTCAAAATATTTACAGGGAATCGTAATTGATAATCCTGATGTAGCCAAAGCGATCAGACAGATTTTTGAAATGGTTTGGGAAAAAGAAAAAATACATAGCGCGTAAACAAGACAAATGGTGTAATTATCCTGTTTGACTCTAAAATAATTAAACCTCGGGCAATTTTCACTGGGGATAGGGTTAAAAGTGAGCGCCGTGGTGAACGAAGGCATAAAGAGTGGAGAAAACGTAGACACTAAGGGTGGAGATAGAAACAAGGAGAGGGGTTGGCGACGACGGTTTGGCGAGCCCTATTTTGTTCTGCAAAATACGAAGTGAAGCTAAGCACGAGCC
>CAYHJR010000045.1:0-7114 GCA_964357075.1 uncultured Candidatus Saccharibacteria bacterium | reverse complement strand
AGTTGAAAGGTCAACCGGCGCTTCTTCCACTTTTTCTTCTCTCGGAATAGTGATCGAAGCAATAATTTCCGTCACATCTTCAACCGAAACAACCCCTTCCGGAAGTTTAATATCACTAATCGCAATTTTACTGTTCTCGTCAATCAAAGACGAAATATCAACTTCAATAAAGTGCGGTAAATTCTTCGGCTCGGCTTCAATTTCAAGTTCGTGCATCACTTTAACCAAAATAAGTCCGTTTTTAACAGCCGGAGATTCGCCGATGAAATGTAGCGGAACCGCTACCTCCACTTTGCGTCCTTTTTCCAAAATTAGAAAATCGGCGTGGCGCGGCTCATCCTTGATTGAATCAAAATCAACTTCGTGAATCAAAGCTTCCAGCTTTTTGTCGCCCGCCTCAAGCGTCACCACGGTTGATTCGCCCGCTTTTTTATACAGCTTTTTAAATTCGCTTTTGGAGACAACTATCGGCATGGATTTTTCCATGCGTCCATAATAAACAGCCGCCATTTTGTCTTTGGGAAGGCGTTTGGAGGTTTTGCCAAGGATTTTTCTTGGTTCAATTGTAAGTGTAAATTGGCTTTCCGACATAAGAGGACAGTATACTGATTTTGTTGTAATAAACAAGGGAGAATAGCTAAAGTCCCCAATGTTCAGACCGATCTAAAGCACTTCCTCGTAAGTCGGACTAAGTCTGCAAGTAAATTTCTTGCTGGCCACGACAACCTTGCCGTTGTAACAAGTGATGTTGTAACTAGTCGATCCAATTGTTTCAATGCCAATTCGCGGAGTTTTAACATTACCTGAAACTCCGCTTGCATTAACCCCCGGGCCGACAATAGTGCAAGAGGTGGCTGGGCTGGCATTCCAAGAGATACTGCATCTATTGCCTCTACTAACAAATCTTGAACTACCCGGAACAGAAATGCCCAAATCACTGCCGCCACTAAAGCCCGACCCTCCCGAAGCGGGAGCGGAATTAATACCGATTGAAGGCGGGATGCAAGAATTATCGGATGGTGGGGGCACTGGACACAAAGCGCTGGGAGGGGCCATGCCAAGCTGGGTTTGACCACAGCTGTTTGGCGCGGAATTACAAAGTTGTTGAATGACTGGAGCAACTACGGTATTTGAACCGCCACATTCCCCAGCAATAACCGAGGCACTGCAAACCCCATAGCAATCAATTGTCCCGGATGAGGAAACCCCGCAAGAATTAGTAACGGAACACCCTTGTCCCATAAAAACACTGCAGACATTGACCCAACTAACCGAAGCTTCTCCGCTGCCGCCGCCATCTCCAGAACTAGCCCCCGCATCACCAGCACAACTGCCCGCACCAGCATCCCCACCACAAGAAGCGGCGCCGCCATCCCCACCTCCACCGCCGGAGCCGAAAGCAATCTGAAAGAAAATCCTAGAATTGACACTATTCAGTGGAACAATATAAGCAAAAAGAAAAAAAATAAATATTGCTACAGTTATGAATATGTAATCTTTTTTAATTTGTTTAATCATATTTGTATTTTATCGCCAAACCCCAAACCAAACATATTTCTCATCATATCCGCCCAAGCTAAGAACTTGTTTATTAATATCCCCTTTTGCGTTTATGTCATAGACACTAATAACTCCGTAATCATTTCCCGCTTTTGATATCTTAATCTTCATAACGGCCAAATATTTACCATCGTTTGAGAAAACAGACCAATAAGCCGGCGCATTGATTACTTTAAACGGACTGATGGAAAAAATATCCCATGAGTTTATTTTGGAAATAACAACGTTCTTCTTATTTACCGATGACCAAGCCATCATATTCCCATCTCTGGATAAACTTATTTTCATTGTTTGAGAAGCTCGTCCATCTACTGTCGGAGAAACAAGACCAATTTGTTGAGGTTTTTTATAATTACTAATATCAAACAAATGCAAACCGTTATTCTGAAGAATGAGAAGTTTCTTACCATCGGGAGAAAAAAGCGGATTTGTGCCATCGGCTACCCTGCTTACATTCCCATTTAAATCAGTTAAATATACTACCCAGCTCTCCGGAAGAACCGGGTCTATGTTTGTAGCGGAGCTTTCTTGCTGAACAACGTAGGCAATTAGTTTGTTTGAATTGTCTATGGCAAGGTCTCTCTTGAATCGCCCAGTCGCATTTGTGATTTGTTTTAAATTCCTGCCATCAAGTGCAGAAGTGTATATTTCAAACTTTGATCCATCCTTATTGGTCAAAACATTCTCTCTTCTGGCAAAAACCATAAAACTGCCGTCATTTGAAACAACAGGAGAAATATTGGCAGAGTAGTCCTTCACCCCTACGTTATTGTCAACCAAAACCCGAGTCCAGGATTTGTTGTCCAAATTGTATGAATAAATGCCTAATGGCAATGTGTCATTATTGGGAACCAAAGACAAATAAAAAGTTCCCGTAAAATTCTTTGGAGAAGCCGAATCATTGGAATTTACCGAAACAGGTGTTGAGACAGGAATTGAGGGAGACCGCTGTTTATAAACAAAATACAAACCTGTAGCCCCTGCAATAAGGACAAAGAATGAGACAAAAATTAGTACCTTTTCCCGATTCATAATAAATCACTTTTTATACCAACCTATTAAAGCAATGCTATCAAAATTATTATCTTTGACCAAACAGGATTTCGTGCATAACAACCAATTGTCACATATGCAAAATTGTCTTTACTTACTCGAAATCAGTCCATTTTTTAAGAGCAAGAAATCATCTGCAAATATTTTTTTAGCCATCACATAGATGCCGTAGGTTATGAAAGGAGCGGCAAAAATATCTATGGAGTAGTGGTAGTGTCCAAGAAGAGAACTCACGCCAAGTGAAATCGAAATGAAAAGAAAAATATTTCTTAAAAATTTATTATCCCAAAACACCAAAGCATTCATATAAGCAAAAGCGACATGTCCGGAAAAAAATAAATCACCTCCATATGTTGCCAGAGAATTGACAGGAATAGAATCTGGAAACATACCAATGTTAGTAAGATTTATAAAAATTGCTCTCACTATCATTAAAAATGCCGCACTTTTAACGGCAAATGGAAAATATCTCGGTACAAAAAATAAAAAAAGGAGGGTTAAATCTTTTATAAACCCAGAAAGCCAACCATGAATAAAGCTGGTATCTAGACGAGTGGTGTTGCTTAAAATTATATCGGTAGTCGGATTCCCTGCGTGTTCGGTGGCATTAATCCCCGCCAGCGAATTTATAATACTGGCCAGATAGAGCAGAAAAAAAGATATGCTCGCCTGAAAAATAAAATTAGGATAGCGCCAATAAGGTAAAAAATCCGTATAAAAATAATCTCTAAACCACAAACGTAAACGCTCTAAAATCATAATGGCCATTATAAGTTATCCCAGGGAAAGAAAAAATCGCGTCCCCTGGGTGGGAACGCGATGCTAGGTGGTGGCGAAGACTTATTTCTTGATTTCATCTTGCGCCACAGTGGACACCGGCACGGAAACCGGGGCCGAAACCGCCTGAATGCCCAAAACCAACGAACGTAGTTGCTTCCCGACATCCCTGTTGACCACCCCCGCGTTTTGCACCCAGAGGGTAAACACGAGCTCAAGGGGTTTCGTCTCGGTACCAAAACCAACGGGCACCTGAACAGTTTTCTTGAAGTGGTAAAAGGAGACGAAGAACGTGCCGTTGTTCAGGGGGACTTGGCAATCCTCGATTACCCCGCCCATCTCTCCCTTGACCTGTTCGGTGTCGCACTTGATTTGGCCGTAGTCCTTTTTGCCACCGGCCATGCCGACAAAGGTCATCTCACGGACGAATTTCGGTTCTATGTTCGACTTGGACCAATATACTACAGTCCAGAACTCGGTATCCTGCTTTTGGCAAACCCAGCCACGCGACTTGGCTCCCGGCAGAAGGTCTCTCCCGTCGGGACATTTGACTTCCTTGAGAAGTTTCTGGTCGATGGTCCAACCATATGTGTCCGCCAGAAACTTGTGCGGGTCGGCGGCTGAAACCGCGGACGGCATAAGCGCCGCCAGCGACAGTACAAAAACTGCTGCGATCGTTTTCATGACTTTCTCCTATTGTGGGGACTTCTAAGGTGAAGTATTCAATAGTAAACAGCCAATGTCAATCGTTTCGTTTATGCCTGAATATTAAAACTCGGCCTTACTCTAAAAAAACCTTTATTTTCTATAATCAAATATTCCGCGCTAACGCCTCGCTCCTTAAGCATTTCAATTACTTGTCCAACTTCCGAATACGGTTCAACTGGCGAATCATACAAAGGAATTTTTATTCCTGTTTCTTCTTCTATAATCTCAACGTCAATCGCCAAAAAAACTCGATGTCCCTCGCTCCACACTTCCCGCACTTTCCGAACCAGAACATCGACAATTTTCTCAAGCGAACCTGGTTGTTTTTCCATTTTTTAAAGATTGTTAAAGAGGCGCAAGCGTTTTTCCACCACCTCTTCAATCGCCGACACGACCGGCTTTAATAATTTATACGGCGCCACTTCCTCGGGATTTTCTTCCAACGTTTTCTTGAGCGCGTTTCTGTAGGCCACGCGAAGTTCGGTTGAGATATGAATAATCGCCACCCCCGCTTTCATGGCGGACGTAAAATCCTCATCAACCGTGCCCGACCCTCCATGCAACACCAAGGGCAGCCCTATGTAGTTGGAGATTTCTTTGATACGTTCAATATTTAGGCGCGGGTCTTTAGTATTCCGGAGCATTCCGTGAATATTTCCAACTGATGGCGCAAATAAATCCACCCCCGTTTCTATAACAAATCTTTTAGCGTCCTCCGCAGTAGTTAAGTTTTCAAGAGAAACACCTTCAGGGATTTCATCTAGCACTTTGGATGAAGTGCCTATATAACCAAGCTCTGCTTCAACTAAAATTTCTGGGTTAACCGATTTTGCATAATCAACGCATTGTTTAGCAATTTTGGCATTTTCTTCAAATGATAATTTGGCGCCATCAAAAATAACACTGTCGTATCCCGCATCAACCACTTCTTTTACGCGTTCAAACGAATAAGTGTGATCAGCATTGAGAAAAATCGGGTGTTGCAAATTATCGCACGCGCTTCCTACAAGCGCGCGCATTTCTTTCACTCCCATAAAATCCCTTTCTCCTTCGGAAACCCCTATTATGACTGGCACATTTAACTTTTTAGCCGAATTTATTACCGCCCAAAAACCTTCAATATTTGAAATATTAAAATGCCCAATGGCTGTTCCGTTTTTCTGGGCTTCGGCAATACATTCGCGGTATGTTTTCATAAACAAAATTATATCATAGGCATGATATAATTTTGTTTATGAAAAATGAGTTTGATTTTGTGGCAATCGGCGACGTGGTGACAGACGCATTTATACGCCTTAAAGACGCCTCCGTTCATTGCACGGTGGATAAGGAAAATTGCGAGCTTTGCATGCGCTTCGGCGATAAAATTCCCTATGAATTCGTAGAGGTCGTGGCGGGAGTGGGAAATAGTCCGAACGCCGCGACAAGCGCCTCACGATTAGGATTAAAGACCGCAATCGTAACCGACTTAGGAAGCGACAGAATAGCCGAAGATTCTGTCGCCGCTTTCAAGGGAAACAGCATAGACACCTCTTTTGTCAATCTTCACGAAGGCATGCAAAGTAATTATCACTATGTCTTATGGTATGAAGATGATAGAACAATTCTGGTAAAGCATTTTGATTATCCGTATAAATTTCCCGACATTGGAAATCCAAAATGGGTTTATTTGTCATCATTGGGCGAACAATCTCTTTCCTATCACAAAGAAATTATTGAGTATTTGAAAAGTCATACAAATGTGAAATTGGCGTTTCAACCGGGAACATTTCAAATGAAATTGGGCATTCCGAAATTGCGTGAAATTTATCAAAGGAGCGAGGTGTTTCTCTGTAATGTGGAGGAAGCCAAGAGATTGCTCCAAATAGAAGAAAAATCAATCGGTCGCCTTCTGAAACTAATGCGCGCTGAAGGACCAAAAAATGTCGTTATTACCGATGGCCCGCGCGGCGCCTATACTTACGACGGGAAAGAGGTTTGGTTTATGCCACCATACCCTGACCCCAAGTCGCCATACGAAAGAACCGGCGCCGGCGACGCTTTTTCCTCCACCTTTATTTCCGCTTTGGTTTTGGGCAAGAGTCCCCAAGAGGCCTTGCAATGGGCGCCGATAAATTCAATGTCGGTCGTGCAATATGTCGGCGCCCAAAAAGGACTTTTGAAACGGGGGGATTTGGAAAATTATTTAAATCACGCGCCGGATAATTACAAACCGCAAAAGCTGGTTGCGTAGGTAGCCTAAAAAGTATTCTCATTCGCCTCAAGGCGAATGAGAATACTTTTTAGTTTATTATTTTTTCCCTTTGTGCCTCTGGAAAAGGAGGGTAGAAAGCGGGATCCAAAACTTTTTCAAAACAATAATATCCAGCCGGATGTTTCCAATCTTCAGCCATAGGAGAACCGGGATAGGCCACACTAATCGGTTTGGTGGGAGTAGTGGTTGGATAAATTCTTAAATCACTTTCTTTGTTAAAAGTAGCGCAAAGCTTGAACGCGTAACCTTCTCCGAGCTCATATTTATAATCCTCTCCGGTTTGGGGGTCTTTAGGAACACTTCCCTCCCCCAAAGAATTTCTAATCTCAATTAGGGACTTAGGAAAACTTCCTTTACTTTGCCAATAGTACGTTATCTGCGATTGAATATTTTGAAGTTCATTTATTTTTTGCTGGTCAAAACGTTCCAAGCGAGCTCCGGCCGGACTTCCGATAATAAGAAAGCCGCCTATGACAGAGCCGAACACCACAATAAGCGCCGCTATACGGAAAAACATACCCGTTTGCGAGGACTCAATGATTTTCCCCCTAATATCCCAAATGTAATACCAAAGAGTAAGACCTGCCACAATAACCACTGCCAATATTTTCAAAATAAAGCGGGTGGTAATTTCCCCATTTAAAAATGTGTTGAGAAGTACTATGAGGTCGCCAGCAACAATGCCAGAAGCAAGAAATACCGTTAAATATGACGCCCAGCGACGAATCCATATTTCACGCTTGGCGGGGTCAGCGCGAAGGT
>CAYHJR010000044.1:0-7522 GCA_964357075.1 uncultured Candidatus Saccharibacteria bacterium | reverse complement strand
ACGGCGTCGGCTTAATACGGATTCAAGCGGGGGGGATTGGAATTGGCGAGGCGGGTTTATTAAATTCAGACACGAACAAATTAAAAATTTCCAGATTCCCCTCATAAATCATAACCGCTTTAAAATTACGCGCGTCGTATTCCTTATCGTCTATCGCACAGCGGAATTTCATAATTTGGGGCGCGTCGGGGGTAAAACCTCCTGCCGGTTCAGAGCTAGGCGTTCCGCCCGGTAGCTGATTAACTTTCCAACCATGAAGCCAATATTCCGCCTGCGCGACAGAAACTCCGTCGCGGACCGCCATGTCTACCCATAGACGGCGCGTGTTATCGTTAGTAATTTGAACAAGTGCCAACGCCGAGCCGAGTTTCAATTCTCCTAACTTGATAGCGGTTTTCATATAGTCAGGCATTTGTCCTACTTGGAGGCGCGTTTCAACATACCCAACGGACCGCCTCAATGCTTTCGCGACTTCGGGAATAGTTAACCCGGTATTATTTATATATTCGGAAATAAAAATTGCCTCGTCTACCGGGTCAACATCAGCTCGCTCTAAATTTTCGGCCGCCTTAATTGAAAATACTTCTGCATCAGAAAGCGTACGCGTAACGCATGGTATTTTAATTTTGCCGGCAATCTTGCACGCTGAGAGGCGGCGATGTCCGGCAACCACTTCAAAGCGATCTCCAACAGGGCGAACCGTAATCGGGTTAATAAGTCCATTTTGCTTTATATTATCTGATAATTCAAAAAGTTCTGCGCGGTCAATTTCCGTCCGCATTGGGTTAACAGGGTCGTCTATTTGGTCTGTAAATATATCTTGCATTATTTTAATTTAATTAGAGCAAACAACTCGAGCTGGCGCTCACACCACCAGGTATGTTTTGTTTTTCCTAAACATTTACGACAAGGCAATTTTCTTTTCTTTTCTTTCATTTAAAATTTCACCGCAGGGCGGTCTTTAATTTCTTTTATTTCTTTACCGGTAAGCCACCGGACGGAAAACTGATTCACTCCGTAATCTTTAAAAACTACTAGGTCCCCGCGTTGTAGCCCGACAGCTTTTAAAATATCTTTGGGAATAATTATCGCAAGAGATGTCCCGTTTTTAATCAACCGCGTAATATATAAATTTTCCATGTCAGTAGTATCAGTATAATCTAACCCCCGCCCCATGTCAAAGTGTGGTACTATAAAAAAAGGCGGGGTATGCTCAAAAGCAGACCCGCTGTAGATACTAGTATTTTAACTATATAAAGGGGATATCCACAGGATATCCCCTTTATATTTTCACGAAACTTGACACGCTATATTATACTAAGCGAGGAGGCGGAGGGAAGCTTTGAAGAGGGACGACGACGACGAGCGCTTATATATAGAGAAGTTAAAAAAGAAAAAAAAGGGTAAAAAAAGGGGACTTATCCCCACCGGCCAAAAATTTGCCGGCTTTTTTATTTTATACTAACCACATATTAAATAATTAAATTTATACCATGAGTAAATCAGCACAATCAGTGGCGCAAAAATTTGTCGATAGAGCAAGCGCAGCGTCGCAAGACTATCTTAAAGGCGCGCAAGAAACTTCAAAAGACCAGTCAGCTTTAGCTATTGCTGCGATTCCAAGAATGCAGTCGGCTATTGTAAAAGCAATCACCTCAGGACGAGTTGCAAAAGGGTTGCAAGCTTCCGGTAAATCAGGGTGGTTAAAAGGAATCGCCGACAAGGGAGCGAATCGTTTCGCGGAGGGTGTGTCTACTTCAATGGGTAAGTACGCAGTTAATTCCGGAAAATACGACGGCGCCAGAAATGTTGCCGCTAATATGCCGACCGGAGAAAAAGGAAGCGCGACAAATCTCGCAAAAGTTGCAGCCGTTGTTAGCGCATTGAGGACAGCAAAAGTTGGGTCTACCGGATAATAATTTTTTTCTTACTAATTTAAATTTAAAAAAATGAAACAGCACAGACTACGCGAGGGAGATGTTATAGCATTAGATACAAAAACTCAGCTTACTACAGCGGGAAGTGACACCGCGCCGGGTCCATTGATGGTCCCTGCCGGAATGAAATTTATTACGGCGGTTACTGTTTCAGCAATTCAGAACATGGCGGCAGCGACAGGGTTCTCAGGGTTCATTCGCTTGGAGGGTCCGGGCATGAAAAACAGCACCGAATCGGTTGCGGTTGTTGCCGGTGGCAACAATGTTGCAACTGGTGGAAATGGCGTTTCAAAAGCGACGCGCATTTCATTAAATTTACCGGTCAATGAGGCAAGTGAAATACAAGTTTTTGCAGAAATGGCGGGTACCGACATTGGTGGTATGGGTGTTGTTGTTGGTCTTGAGTTTAGTGATACCGCAGGAGAGGGAGAAGCAGAAATGCGAACTCTCACTTTAGAGGGTGATATTACAGCGGTTGACTCACGCACAGCATTGACGGCACAGGGATCCGTTGCTACTCCGTCACTTTTGGTCCCTGCTGGATATACTAAAATTATAAAAATTATCGTAGCCTGCGCTTCAAACGGACTCGCCGACGGCAAGCAATCATTCTTTCTACGCCTCGGCGGTAACGCCGTACAGGGTGGTGAACAGTTGCTCCCTATTTCCGCAGCAGGACGAATCGCCGTTCAAGCAGGTTCTGATTCAGCGCCTCAAATTTGTACACCGGTTATTCTTGATAATGTAGATATTCCCGTTAGTTCTTCCGATTCTGTTTCAGTATGGGCAGAGGGCGCAGGGGACGACACCGGCACAGCGTATGTTGTGGCGACATTAGTATTCGGCAAATAAATCATGAGTACCAGACTTCTCTCAACTACGGCAGAGGAGATTCTACCAAGGAGCAGACTCCGAAAGTCGTGGATAATTCAAAATGAGGACGCTGCTATTTCCTGTTTTATAAAACAGGAGAGGGCAGAAACGCCGAGCGTATCCTCAACCGACCACGACCACAGAATTGGTCCGGCGGGTAATATCGCTGTCAATAATTTGACGGACGGAAAAGAAGCAATCAAAGACCGCTGGACCATAGTCGCTGCTTCCGGCACGCCTCGCGTTTCGTTTTTTGAAACGGAGGACGACGAAATCATTAGATAAATAAAAAAATATGCCGTTAGCCGCTTCCGGAAATACAATCAACGACAGCGCCCAAATACTCCCGGGGACTATTTTGGGTAGCGATATTGCAGCCGATACAATCGACTCGACAAATATCGCGGCGAACGCTGTCGGCGACAGCGAGGTCGGGGCGCACACGACGACGAAAATAACTGTCCCGCTTTCAAAAGTGGGAGCCGGTACACAAGGCGGGGTCCCTTACTTCGGCGCTGCCGGCGCTCCGACGGAACTCGCGGCCGGAACGGCGGGGAAATTTCTAAAAACTGGGGGAGCTGGGGTTGACCCTAGTTGGGATACTGCCGGCGCGATTGATAAACAAAGTTTTACGGCTTCGGGTACTTGGACGAAGCCGGCTTCTGCTGTCGGTACGGAACTCGTTATTGTTCGCGGGTGGGGAGCCGGCGGTGGTGGCGGAAGCCAAAACGCCCAAAACTCAGGGTCCGGTGGAGGTGGAGGTGGAACTTTTGTGGAGCGTGTTTTTCGTGCGAGCGATCTCGGGGCAACAGAAGCAGTTACAATTGGAGCCGGTGGTGCGGCCGGAGCACTTGGAGCAAGTGGCGCGGCCGGTGGAAATACAACTCTCGGCTCAAAATTTACCGCCTACGGCGGCGGAGGTGGTGCAAAGGGTTCTTTCGGTACGGCCGTTACTACTGGTGGTGGAGGAGGTGGAGGTGCGACCGGAGCCGGTGGAACCGGTACAGAGGGAAATCCGGGCGCGCGTGGTACCGCCGGAAATCCGGCAGACGCCTCAATAAGCGGATTATTCGGAGGGGGTGTTGGAGGGTTAGACGACGCAGGCGCGGCCGCTATTTTATACGGAGGTGGAGGTGGAGGTGGAAGTACCAACAATAAAACACCGGCGTCGGCTGGCGGATTGTCGGTTTGGGGAGGCGGTGGAGGTGGAGGTGGAGGTTATACCTCAGGGGGTGCCGGTGGAACTTCTACTTTTGGCGGTGCCGGTGGCGCCGCGGGACTTTCTGCGGCCGGCACGGCAGGGACCGCGCCGGGTGGGGGTGGTGGTGGTGCGGGGTCGAATGGAAACGGAAGCAATCTCGGGGCGGCCGGTGCGCGCGGAGAATTGCATGTTTATTTAATATATTAAGTGAAATTATTTAAACCTAAAGATTTTATAGCGCTTCTCACAGTCATGGCGATTTTCGGCTTAGTGATTGTTAAAGCGAATCATGGCTTCGACGCCGTTCTTGCTATGATTATTGGGTACTACTTCGCGCGCCGGGACGAGCCGGACCATGTAGCAATAGAAAATGGAAAATAAGCCTATAAAAATAATAATTCACCACGACGGCATTTCTCGCGAGGGAGATTCTTTTGATGTTATAAACGCCTACCACAAAGAAAAATGGGAATTTATTTCGTCGCTCGGCTTCTATGTTGGCTATCAGTATATAATTGAAAAGACGGGAGCTATCAGACAAGCGCGGGCAGACAATGAAGAGGGCGCGCACACTCTCGGAGAAAATACGCGGTCAATCGGTATAATGTTGGCGGGAAATTTTGATGTTGATGTACCTACTTGGGACCAAATAGAAGCGTTGGGAATTCTTTTGTCTACGCTAAGCGCGAGCTATAACATACCAAAAGAGCAGATTCTTCCTCATCGCGCATTTGCCGGCAAATCGT
This sequence comes from uncultured Candidatus Saccharibacteria bacterium, assembly GCA_964357075.1. Lineage (GTDB taxonomy): Bacteria > Patescibacteriota > Minisyncoccia > Phycocordibacterales > JAKFXT01 > JAKFXT01. The sequence goes on along the minus strand of CAYHJR010000044.1, from coordinate 2,765 downwards.
GCTTCGGCTCAAATCTGCCAGACGACTGGGGTCAAAAAGTGCTAGAATATAGGAAAGCAAAACTCGCAGTCAGTAAAATCGGGTAAGCTTCCTATATGGTAGAAACTTTTAAATACGGAAAAAGACACTACTACCCACACATGAAGCCCGGGGATATTCTCATTTGGGAGCGTTTTATAGACCGGAACCCGGACGCGTATGACACTTGCGAATATGATTTTTGGGTCGGTTCACCTCCGCCGTTCAATCCGATAGTTAACGAGCCGACGGAGGGAAGCGCGGACGGGCTTTATCGGCTTAAAATTGATGTTGTAGGGCATAAAGACGGCAGAGTTGATATAATAGAACTAAAGCAAAATGCAACGGCGGCGTCTGTTGGGCAGGTCAAAGAATACACAGATTTATACACCCGGGACGAGAAGCCGGCAAAAAGACCGCAGGCGGTGATAATTACAAACAGAACGCGTCAAGACTTGTTGGATTTTGCAATAAAAGAGGAAGTTAGAATTTTTGTAGTATAAATAAAAAAATAAAATGCCAATAATCGTTGCAAGCTTAATACGGACACTCATACAGGCGGCGACGACAGTTGGACTTTTTACTGTCATAGAGAAAATAATCGGTCCGGTGGTGGATATAGCTAAAAGAGAACTCGCGCAAGCGCGAGGACTCACAGAGGAACAGGCGGAGGACAGTATTGCGAATGAAATTATAGACGCGTTCGCAATGATTGGAATACTTGGAATCGCTATCAGAACAAAGCTTCCAACAATCGTAGCGGAAAAACTTGGCTTTACTTCTAAGGGGTACACAAAAAGAATTGTAAAGCCGGCGCCGGCGCCGGTGGCGCCGGTGGTAGTCGCTTCGGGAAATATAACAAAGGATTTAATCAATAAGTGGGCGAAAATAAGCCTTTTTGTATTCGGGGGAAGTATTGTTTGGAACTTATTAACTGACTGGGTATGGATTGGAGGGTCCCTTTCAATACTGCCGTCCGGAGAGCAGGACGACATACAAAAGCGGGCGCTTAATATAATGAAATTGATTGACGCTCCCAAGAGTTTAATTTATTCCGCCGAGAAGAAACGCGTCGGACTAAGCCAACAAGAAAGAGCGCTCGCAAAAACTTCCGCAGACGAAGCACAGAGGCAAATAGAGGACTTGAAAAGGGTATATTCTAGCAAATTCGTTTTATATGGGAGGGCAGATGTGGCGAATCAACTAAATAATTCAATGAGCGCGCTTTTGATTGAGCTAAATATATTAAGGCAAATGGCGGGCTTAATTCCGCGCGCTCCAATAGAAAAAGTGATAGTTGAAGCAACTGTGGAAAGCGTTTTTGACGGCGATACAATAAAGTTAGACACTGGCGAAACTGTCCGGCTCGTCGGTATCGACTCGCCGGAAAGTACCACGCCGGCGGGAGAGAAAGCAAAGAAATATCTAAAAGCGCGTTTAACCGGTAAACGCGTCCGGGTGGAATCAGACCCGAACGCGTTAATAGATATTTATGGTCGACGACTTGGGGTGGTCTACTTGTTACAATAAAATACAACACATGAGCGAAATTAATATCAACATAGAAATGTTGCAAAAAGGTGAAGCCGAATTTTACGAATTCGAGCCGAACGCGCTTGTGTTTAAAAAACAATGGGTCGCGGCTGCGACTGTTTCCAAAACTGTCGGCCGGGGGGTTGAAACACCACGCGTGTTCACAGGTGTCGTGTCGCAATCGGCAATCGCTTCCGCGGTGCCGTTCACTCCACGACAAGACGACTTGATTGAAAACATGGACGAATTGCGCGAAGCCATAAGAAACAACGAAGCGCCTTTCATGGCGTCGTTGCCGGGGAGAATTATCCGAGAAATTAAAGTCGTGGCGTCAATCACGACAAAAGACGGCTTCACTCAACGAGGGACCGCAAACAAAATAGTGTCCGGGCAGAATAAAGACGGAACGCCCAAATATCGGACTGTCGTCAATAAGTTTGCCGTCGCAGATATTTACATACTGACGGAAAGAGGTGTGCGAACTAAAGTATCGCGTATCGTCTATGGCCCGGTGGACAGCGCAAGATTCAAGCCGGACCAAAACGAAATCACAACGCTACAAACGGCAATCAAGTCGGTGCCGGTAGCGGTTGAAACTGTAGGCACACCGGAAGCTGTGCCGGTACCGATTCCGCAAATTCAAATCGTGCCGAGAGATTACTTCGTAAATTACGACGCTTTTTATACGCAGGTTTTTTATATACAAGACGGCACGCTGGTCGCGTCGCCGGACTTTAACTCACTACTAACAAACGACGAGCGCGTCGCGCTCGGAAATTACGGAGCGTCAACAATTGAAGCCATAATCAAATTAAAGAAAAGCGGATATCCGGTAGACAGCTATCCACACAAGAAATTCCACAACGAGATTGACGGAAAAGTTGCTCCGCAATTAAATACAGAATCATTCGAGAAATTTTTCGGGACCACTGTATCGGTATCAACCGCGCCGGCCGGCACTTCGTTACCGGCGCCGGCGATTTCCGCTACAACACTATACGAATTTTATACAGCACAAGGGCAACGGCTTCCTAGCGTAAGCCAGAGGTCAATAATTTACGAAGCACTCGGCTTGGGGCAAGCCTCGCTCTATACAGGGACCGGGGAACAAAATGCGAAGCTCCTATCGAAGCTCCAGGGAAAATTCTAATGCCGGGTGCCCGCCTCGCCAATTCCAATCCCCCCCGCTTGAATCCGTATTAAGCCGACGCCGT
>CAYHJR010000043.1:0-7726 GCA_964357075.1 uncultured Candidatus Saccharibacteria bacterium | reverse complement strand
TTTTATTTAAATTTTTTTTTTGTATTTATTTCTTTGAGGGGTATATGCTCTATTAAAATTTTCAAATTTATATGCCTGGGGCGCCCCTCCCCGGCGCCACGAAGCATTGACCGTGTCGCCAATCGCGGTGTAATCAAATCTATGTTCCGAGCCGACATTTCCGACAACGGCCATGCCTGTAACTATGCCGATTCCGATTGCAATTTCCGGGTCTCCCTTGGCTTTAAGTTCAATATTTACTTCCTTAAGTCGTTCAAGCATTTGTAATCCGGCCTCAACCGCGTTGTCGGCTTGGTTTTCATTCAGAAGCGGCGCGCCCCAAAAGGCCATAATGGCGTCCCCGATGTATTTGTCCAGCACCCCGGCATTTTCGATAATGGCGCGGGTTACGGCCGAAAAGTATGTGTTTAAAATGCGCACAAGCTCCTGTGGCGTTGTTTTTTCCGAAATTGAAGTAAAGCCGCGTATGTCTGAAAAAAGAACCGTTATTTCGCGCTCTTCGCCGCCAAGCGCCACCTTCTCCGGATGTTTCAAAAGCTGGTCTAAAACATCGGGCGAGACATATTTGGCGAAGGTCTTTTTGATGATTTGTTTTTCCTTTTCGCCGGAAAGGGATTTGTAAATGGAACAAAACACGGATGTCAAAAACCAAGAAAGCGCGACGTGGATAATGTTAACAGCGGTCCCTTTATCAAAAAGGACAATCGCAGTTATAAGATAAATGAGTCCCAGAAAGACGTTTACCCCGACGGCTATTTCAATGCGGGGGATAAAGATAAACAAGAGTGAAGAAATCAGCGCGGCCAAAAACATCCAGGCGATATGTTTTGTTTGCGGCAAATTTTCCAGAGTAAGGTCGGTCAAAAACATATTAAGGATGTGCCCGTGAATTTCTACCCCCGCCATTTCCTCGTTTCCCGAGCCGGGGGTTTTCTGCGTATCGTGCAAGCTCGGCGCGGTCGCGCCGAGCAGTATTATTTTGTTTTGCAGTCCGCTCGCCTCACCCGACAAAACATCCGCAAACGACATCGTGCGTATGCTCCCTGTTGGCCCGGCGAAATATATTCTGTTTACATCCTCCTCGCTTTTCGGGACATCTATATCTGCCTTTTGCGCTATTTCTTCGGTGAACGGCTTTAGTGCTCCACTGTCAGATTCGATATTTCCGCTTGGGAAAAATCTGGTCACTCCGTCTTTGGAGCTTATTACGTTCACAAATCCGGTTGTGGCCCCGGCGTTTAAAAATACCGATAAGGGAAAGATAAAACCGGATGAAAAGAACCCGTTTTCATTATGGGAAAAATTATTTGCCTGACTTCCCAAAACTATGGGGTATTCGGCTCTTTTTATGGCATTAGAAAGTTTCAAATCATCAACGGAACCGACTCTTGATTGCTCGCTTAATAAAACATCTATTCCGAGGACTCTTGGCTTCAAAGGGTTTAGTATTTCAATAAATGAAGCGTATATTTCTCTTGGCCACGGCCACTGACCGATTTTTTGAATCGATTTATCGTCGATTGCGACAATTATAAGTTTTTCATCAATCGGTTTACGGCCAAAAAGAGTATCTTCCAGAAATAATTCCAAACCGTGAAAAAGCCCGGCGTTCAATGATAGGGTGGTAATAATAAACACCAAGAAGCCGATTCCTAAATAGAAAAATTTTTCTTTTCTTTGCATTTTGAAGCTGAAAGCCGACAGTTGGGAACTAAAAACTATCTTATTGTCCGCCAATATCAATCGGTTCCCTCAACACCTTAACTTTGACTATAAATATTTTAGATTGTCCGCTTAATTTGATATCGCCCTTTTCATAGGTTGCCTTAATGGCTCCAACGCTCTGGCCGAATTCGCTTAATTCCGAAACAAGTTTGGCATTAAAGATTCCTTTTTCATTTATTGTGCCGACTTCTCCAATGGCGCTCATTTTGGCGCTCGACGTTACATCTTCTTTTTTGCCGTCAGAAACCAAAAATACGCGCCAAGAAACCGAATCTCCTTCGCTAATTTCGCTTATTTCTTTGCTCGGCTCAACTACCAAACTATACTTTGCCGCTGTCCTGGTAATTGTCGGCACCTCTTTTATCCCGGCCTCACGCATCATTTCGGTTGCCTGTTTTTGCATATCTTTAGCCATATCCTCTCTTTCCTTATCGGTTAGATTTGGATTTTGCATTTCCTTCGCCTGTTCAATAATTTTTTTGTATTTGGGGTCCAATATTTTCTCCATCAATTTTTCAATATCAATCTTATTTCCTTTTAGAATGCTTTGGCGCACTTCCTCGTTCAATTCAAAATATTTATCTCTGTAGTCGGCATTTTCCGGGAGGTTTTTAGCTTTTTCTCTTAGGTCATTCAATTCCTTATCGAGTTTTTGATGTTTTGTCTTAACTTCTTTGACCCAACTGTCTTCGGCTATAGTTTTCGGCACATCCTTAACTTGTTTATCAAAGAAATCTTGTTTGGCAGAAGCAACGCTTTCGGATGAAGTTGCCTGTTTAATTTTTAAAGCTTCATTAATATTTATTTCGGCCAATTCAATGAATTTTTTCTCTTCAATTATAACTTCGGCTTCTTTTATTTTTTCTTTTGTTTCCGGGTCAAGCGGGGCGACGGCGACTTTATTTTCGGAAGTGTTAACCCAGCTAGTGCCACTTTTAAAACCCATACCGAAAGCGGTGCCGCGTACGGTTGCCACGGTGTTACTGGTTTTAACTTCCCATTCTGATTCCGGAGTAGAGAGGGAAATGACCTTGGACCACACTCTTCCCACGGTTAATCCGATTTTTACCACCAAAGTTTTATCATCGGTTGAAAAATTAATATCGGAAAGTACCACTGCCGTTTCTTTGTCCATATTTAAAATAGAACCGTCAGGAAGGTGTATTGTGGCGGAGCTGTTTTTTCCGGTCTCAAGGGAGGCGCCGGATTCCACCTCGTCTCCGCTTTTAAGCTCTTTTGATTGCCCCGGAAGTTTCAAAAACAATGTTCCGCGCTCCACCTCAACCCAGGCGGTTTTTAGAACAATTTGTTCGGGTTTGGTGTTATTGGAGATATCTCCTCCGGGCTGGTTTTTAAGAAAGAAAAATAAACCGCCTAAAACCGCAAGTCCCAGGATTATAAGGATTACCTTTTTCATTATCTTTATCCTAGCATAAGGTGCTTTTTAAAAGCAAAACCCAAAACTAATTACGACGGAGTTTGCCTTTTGTGTTCTTTTATAGTAGCTTGTATTGGTATTTTGAGTTTCCCTGACTACAAACTACTCACTACCAACCACAAACTAGATAAAATATGTCCCAAGACAGATTAATCAAATTGGCCTGTAGCACCTGCAAAAGGGTGAACTATTGGAGCTCCAAAAATAAGAAAAAAGTTGAGCGCAAAATTGAGCTCAAGAAATTTTGCAAGTGGTGCAAAAAACAAACCACACATAAGGAAGCGAAGAAGTAGGTTATAGCTTACAGGTTCTAGTTTTCAGCTTTCAGATTTAATTGCTTGAGGATTTTAGGATTTACCTATAAGCTAACAGCTAACAGCTAAAAACTAAAAGCTGTTTAGGGCCTATAGTTTAGTGGTAAAATTTCGGTCTCCAAAACCGAAGTCCCAGGTTCGACCCCTGGTGGGCCCGCATTTTTAAATGACAAAATTATCTTTCACAGAAAGGCGGAAAAGTGATTTGGAAAAGCTGAAAATATTGGCAGCTAAAACTCCAGAATTATTTGAACGGAGAATTTTTGATGAGGATGCAGATTTGTTAGAAAGCATAGGTATTTCCATTCCTGGGAAAAAAGAAATGCCGAAAGTGTTACTTAAAATATTTCCATCCGATTTTATTGTTGAAGAAATAACGCCAGATGGCCGTATTTGTACAGCCACGGAAAAATCTGATGGCTTTTTTGATATGGATAATGCAAATTTTGTTCATGCAACTGTTGTTAAGTGTGGGATGTCAACTTACGATGTTGTAAATGAACTCGCCAGAATTTTAAAGTGCCCAATAGATAAGATTCAGTATGCTGGTATTAAAGACAAGTGGGCTATTACTTCCCAGCGTATATCTATACCACTGTCCATTATCGAAGGAAATGACATTGTGCTACAAAATATTGAGCATCCACAATTCTTCCTGAAGGATATTGTGAAAGGTAAGGGAGTCGTTCAACCCGGGTTTTTGCAGGGAAACAGATTTACAATTTTACTTAGGAATGAAAATCTAACTAAAGAAGAAAAAGAAGAAATAAAAAATAATTTAGAGTTAAGGGCAGAAAAAGGCATGGCTAACTTTTTCTATTTACAACGTTTCCGCGCGCCAAGATACACGAATTATCATTGGGCAACACTTGTTTTGAAAGGGGATTATAAGGCAGCGGTAAAATTGTTTCTTACCGAAACTACTGGGAGAGAGATGGCTTATTTTGAGACCTTACGTGAAGCGGCGGGAATAGTGTTTGATGACCCGCAAAAACTCCATAAAATCTTCGGAGAGTACCCTAGTTTTTTCGAAACCGAAGCCCAGTTAACGGAATATTTAGCGACACATCCAAAGGATTTTCTAGGAGCACTAAAGGCAATAGAGACACAAGTTCAAATGTGGATTTATTCTTTAACCTCGTACTATTTCAATAAAAAAATTTCCTCATTCCTTGCAAGTAATATGTTGCCACCTAAAACTTTGCCAGTTGTTTTAAGTACAGATAAAAATGATTTACTGCCATATATTGAAATGCTTGAAGAAGATGAAATTTTTCCTCCACCCACTCAAAATCTCCGACATTTTAGAAGCATCCAAATGAAACATCGTGAAGTTAAAACGTTTGAAAAAGTAAACTTGGATATAGTTGAAGCTACAAAAGAGGGGATACGTTTACGTTTTTCTCTCGGAAAAGGGCAGTATGCCACCACTTATCTTGCGCATGCAGTAACTTTAGCTAACAATATTGAAAGAAATCACGAAGAAGAAAAAGCTATTGTTCCTTCAGAATATGAAGAAGTTTTAAAAAGATTTACTGAAACTAACAGGGCGCGGGGTACGGAAAGTTTACTTGCTACGGACTCAGAATAAAAGCGGCAATTACCCTTATATTAGCTCCTCAACTCGGAAATATAAAATAATAATTTTCTATTTCTCTCGCTCTACGTCGCTAATAAAAAGAGCCCAGACGTTGCCGTCGGGCTCGAAATTTGAAACACTTCCTCTTAGGTTTTTGCAGGGCTACTCGTCGTAGACCCGCATTTCCCCGGCTTTGATGCGGAGCATCTTGACGTTCCTTCCCGGCGTTTGTCCGCCGGCGAAGTTGATGGTCATGGGGTCGTAGGTGGATCTGTTATCCCACACATGCACTCCCCACGCTTTCGCCTCCAGGGTTCGGATGGCGTCGGCCTCCGCTTCGCTGAGGTCCTGGAAGGTGATACCGTCGACCGTGGTGCGGGCCATCACGAGCTGGATGATGTAGCGCTGCTTGGCGGTGTGAAAGTAGTAATGCAGGTCCACCATCTTGAAGCCGGCGCCACGCAGGCACGCCAGGATGTCTTGCTTTACATGCCCGTGCTGCAGAACGTCTTCGCCGGTGTCTTTCCGGTTCGGACGCAGACGCCCCATTTTGGCGAGGTAGGCCTTCCCCAACTCTTTTGCGTCCTTACCGTGGATCTCGTCGCGGTTGCCGGTTTTTCTGACCGTGATCCCCTTCGGGATATTGGTCTCCGACTTCACCTGGAATTTCACCAGAATGGTCGGAACCTCGTCGTCGAAGACGGCGAAACCCTGGTTGGTCTGGGGCTCGTGCAATTGCATGAGCCCGGTATTTTCTACCACTGCCCGGGCCATTGCTACTCCCATCCCCGTTTGCACATGGGGATTTTCGATTGACTTGCGAACAACTCTTCTGTCCAGAGCCATGATGGGTGCTCCCTCGTATTAGGTGTTTCAATATTTGGATTCAGCGATTAAGCTGGTCCGCGTGTAACTACTTGCTACTTCTAATAATAGCATATTTAATATAAAAAGTCAATACGTGATTATTTGGCTCTATTACTAGTCCATTTTATTTTCTTATCTCTCCTAAACCACGTCCTTTGGCGTTTGGCATAATGCCAGTTTTCTTTCTCTATTTTTTCTATCAACTCTTGTTTTGTTATCTCTTTATTTAAATATTCGGCTAAAAATCTATACTCAAGTCCAAGCTCTTTCATGCGACGAAGAGAAAGACCTTTTTTGTGAAGTTTCTTAGCTTCAGCAATCATCCCTTTTTTCATTCTGGATGAAACACGCGTGTGAATTCTTTTTTTCAATTCCGCATTAGGCCAATCCAATCCAATCTTGATTACTTCGTAATCAGCTTTCAGCTTTTGGCTTTTAGGTTCTAGCTTTTTCGGAGAACTGGCAATTTCTATTGCACGAATGAGGCGGACAGGATTTTTGACATCAATTGTTTTAGCGCGTTTTGGGTCCAATTTTTTCAGCATATCAAGTAATTTGGAAACCGGACGTCCAAAGAGCTTTTTTCTAAGCCCGGGGTTGGGTGGGACATTGGTTAAATTAATTTCGCCGAGCAGGGCGGAAATGTAAAAACCGGTGCCCCCGCAGATTATGGGTGTTTTATTTTTCCTCAATAGTTTTTTAATCACGAGCGAAGAATCTTTGACATAGCGCGCCGCGCTGTAAGCGCGGCGCGGGTCCGCAACGGAAAGCAAATGATGGGGGACACCGCGCATTTCTTTTTTGGTAATTTTTCCAGTCGCGATATCCAATCCTTTGTAGACCTGCCTTGAATCAGCCGAAATGACCTCGCCGGTATATTTTTTAGCCAATTTAACGGCTAAGGCGCTTTTACCGGTTGCGGTCGGCCCCACGATAACGTAAATCCTCAGTTTTTTGACTGACTTACTCATTAACCAGTATAATAGTCGGGCATTATTAAAAGTAAAACATTAAAAATAGTATGGAAAGTAAAAATTTAGAGGGCAAAAATGTCCCGAGCGTAATATTTAAGACACGAGTGCGAGATGAAAGTGTTGCAGGAGATAATCCTTATCGTTGGCAAGATGTGTCATCTAGCGAATTATTCAAAGGTAAAAATGTCGTCGTCTTTGCTCTTCCCGGAGCATTTACTCCAACATGTTCTTCAACGCATTTGCCGGGTTATGAAAAGTCATATGATGAATTCAAAAAACTTGGAGTGGACGAGGTTTACTGCCTTTCAGTTAACGATGCTTTTGTAATGAATCAGTGGGGGAAACACCAAAAGACAGAAAAAGTGAAACTCATTCCAGATGGTTCCGGAAAATTTACCAAAGAAATGGGAATGCTTGTGAAAAAAGACGATTTAGGATTTGGGGAGCGTTCTTGGCGTTATAGTTTCTATGCCGAAGATGGAATCATAAAGAAATCCTTTGTGGAGGAAGGTTTTGGTCACGATTGCCCGACAGACCCGTTTGAAGTCAGTGATGCTAAGACAATGTTGGAATATTTGAAAATGAAATAGATTCAGGATTTACGATTCAAGATTCACGAATGAAAAATTAGAAAGGGCCCGGTCGCTTGCACGAACCGGGCCCTTTGTGCTACCGCGCGCCTTTGAGGCGGCGGTAGCGCTCCATCATGGCGATGACCAGCACGGTCATCGCCAAAGTCGGAATGCTTACCATGGACGTCTCCTTGGTGGGTGTGCTACAGGGCGTCTGTAGCCACGGGGAACTAAGTTCCCTATCTACACGCAACAAT
>CAYHJR010000042.1:0-8241 GCA_964357075.1 uncultured Candidatus Saccharibacteria bacterium | reverse complement strand
TTGGGTTATAGAAATCAATTCATAATTGACACCAAGGGCGAGGGGATACTTTGCACTCGCTTTGTGGAATTCAGGCCTTACGCCGGCGAAATAAAAAAACGTAGCGCCGGGTCTATGATATCCACCGTATCGGGAAAAGCGCTTGGTTACTCGCTTTGGAATTTACAAGAGAGAGGAGTTCTTTATATTGCGCCAACAACGGAAGTGTATGAAGGCATGGTAATAGGCAACACTTCCAAAGGTGAAGAAATGTCGGTGAATCCTACCAAAGGAAAACAATTGACCAATATGCGTGCCTCCGGGTCAGACGACAATATTGACCTTACCCCTCCTCAATTTCTAACTATTGAAAAAGGACTTGAAGTTATGGCGATTGATGAATATTTGGAAATTACACCTCAATCGGTAAGATTGAGGAAAATATATTTGACCGAACAAGACAGGGCAAAATCTCGTAGAGTTTAATATATTCGAGATAACCTTATTTTTCAATATATATCGGTATTCCGAGTGCTTATACTGCCAAAGTATACTTTATATTTGCATTATATATTTCGCGTATGAGATTCGAAGGCTGTCCTTGATATTGGGAAGTTTGGCCGGTTAAATTATTGGTAAATTCACACTAAATTACATCAAACCCATACTGCTATTTATATTTCGCATAATTAATTCAAATCAAGAGGAAATTTATTTTAAAAAAAGCTTGACATATTTCTAATTCATTATGAATTTATAAAACCGCCTTATCCACACCGATGGATACATTAAATCAGAATATCGTCTACCCGAGATAGTATAATTTATTCCATCTCGGTATCTCGGGAAAACGATGTCGTCTGAATTAATTTTTAATGGGAAAAAATATATCTCGGCGAGACGAGCTCGTGAGCTTTTAGGTTATTCAACGGATTACGTTGGCCAATTGGCGCGTGCCAAAAAAATTGAAGCACGATTAGTTGGACGCGCTTGGTATGTTGCCGAAGATTCCTTGCTTCAACACAAGAGTTCGTTTAGCGGTAAGCAGGGTGGTCATCAGAAAATTGAATCCCTGGAAACTTCTGAAATTAAAAAAGATACGGAGATTAGGAGCGAACCGATTAAAAATGAGAAAGTGGTCGGTTCTTTTAATGAACATTCCGAATATATAAAAAAAGAAATTGAATTAACTAAAAATGAATCGGCGAAGCGAGATAGCCAATTATTTAAATATATCTCGGATGAGACAAAAGTTGCTCCTGTTACGGACCTTAAATCCAAGAAAGAGAATCAAACTCCAGACAATGAAAGCCCTGTTTTGATTCGCGATGTTTCTTTGCCAAAGAAGGTAAAATTTAGAAGAACTAATTTTAAAAATGCCGGCAATTTGAGCGCTAAACTCACTTCTCCATATTATAAAATTTTACATAAAACAGCCGCTTTATTTCTGGCTTTATTGGTGGTTTGGGGTAGTTTGTTTATTGCCGACAGGGAAACATTGGCGACTTTGTTGGCGAAAGGCAAAAATTTTGCCGAGAAAACTTTAGGCTTTGATAACGGGCAGACGAGATCGAAAATTCAGGATGATACGAGCAATTATATTGGTTTTCTAAATCAGTCCCGCGATTCACTTGTCTCTGCTGTCCGAGAATCCGGGGACGGGCTTGTTTCTATAATATCTCGGGGTTGGAATGGCTTTATGGGTTACTTGGCGTCATTGTTTAAATCTGAAGATAGCAAGCTGGCTAAAGAAAATGATAATAAAAATTTACCGACTGAAGTCCCAAAAACGCCAATAGTAGAGCCAGAAACAAAGGTAGCACCAATTTTAACGCCTCCAAAAGCCACTTCGACCACTGCTCTTCCTAAGGCACCTGTCGTGGCCGTCTCTCCAAAACCAACCGTACCTAAACCGGCTGTTGTGACAAGCGCCACACCAAGAATAATTCAACAAATTATTAATACCAGTGGAGTGAGCGCGATTGAATTAAATACAAAACTGCAAGAACTTTCCAATAAATTTTTGGCGGAAATTTCCAAATTATCTTTGCAAACTGGAGGTCAATATAGCGCCCCTCCGAGTTTTTACACCGTTGCCGCGCAAGCGCACAGAATTGATCAATTGAGCGGAACAAATATTAGCAATGCAACAATCACGGGCGGAAGTATTTCCGGAACGACAATAAGCGGGACGTTGAGTGGAAGTTTTTCCGGCAGTATTTCCAGTTCAACTTTTAGCGGCACTTCAACGGCAACAAATGGTTTTGATATTTCCGACGGATGTTTCGCGGTGGATGGTGTCTGTATCGCAAGCGGTGGAGGCATTACGGGTTCCGGTGTTTCCGGACGAGTTTCGTTTTTTGATGGAGTTGGTTCCATTACCGGTGATGGAAATTTAGTTTGGGATAACACTAATAAAAAATTGGGAATTGGAACATCGAGCCCATACAGTAAACTTTCTGTTGTCGGAACAACAACGGCGGCTGTTTTTGAAGCGACAACAACTGCCACTTCAACTTTCGCGGGCGGTATTCAAACGGCCGCGCTTAATGTTACCGGTTCCGCAACTTCTACTTTTTCAAAAGGAATTGATTTATCTGCCGGATGTTTTTCAATTAACAATATTTGTGTTTCCGGCGGCGGTTCCGGCACTCCCGGCGGCTCTGATACGCAAGTGCAATTTAATGACGGCGGAGTGTTTGGCGGTAACTCCAATTTCATTTTCAATAAAAATAATGGATTGACCACTCTCTCCAGTTTATTGACCACTTTTGCCACCACCACCAACTTTTTGGCGACCGGCTCTAGTACGCTACAGAATTTTACCTTCGTCAACGCAACCGGTTCAAAAGCCACCACCACTAATTTCTTTGCCACCACCGCCTCCTCAACCAATCTTTTTGCCACCATCCTTAACGCCGGCAACACTATTTTAGGCAACGCTACAACCGCAAACGCCACCTCAACCAACTTTTTCGCCACTTCACTCACCGGAACCAACGGCTTTATAAATTCGCTTTTGACCGCGGGGAACATTTTGGCCACCGGCTCCTCAACTTTGCAAAACTTCACTTTTGTTAATGCAACCGGAACTTCCGCCACCACCACTAATTTCTTCGCCACCACTGCTTCGTCAACCAATTTATTCGCCACATTGCTTAATGTCGGAAACATATTGAGCACCGGTCAGGGAACCTTCGCCAATCTTTATTCCACCGGTTCAACTACGGTTGGAAATTTAACGGCTGGAAATGCCACCACCAGTAACGCAACCTCTACCGGCGCATTTAATGTCGGCACCACTCTTACCGTTTCCGGTAGCGCCACTTCAAGTTTTACCGGCGGAGTTTCGGCCACACGCTTCAACACCAGCGCCACTTCTACTTTTGCGGGTTTGGTTGTTGGCACTCAAGGATTGGCTGTTTCTACTTTGGTAAGTTGTACCGAAGCTTTGGAGACGGACTCGAGCGGTAATATTGTTTGTGGCACCGATGCGACGGGAGGTAGTAGTGCGGGCAACTCTAAATTTGCCACCACTACCGGTTCACGCACCGCGGATATTTATGTTAATGGGGGATTAAATTCCTTCGTCGGCATCGGCACCACCACTCCTTTTGCCGGTCTCACCGTTTCTTCTTCAACTGGGGTGCAAATTAAATTGACCGACGCTTCGGCAACGACTGACCAGTGGAACTTCAGAAATGCCGGCGGACTCTTTTACCTTGCCACATCCAGTCCTTCAACTTTTGCCACCTCAACTAAATCGGTTTTCTCCATAAATGCAAACGGATTACCGGCTTTCACTTCGCTCGCTTCTTGCGACACCATAGACACTGATGTCAATGGTCTATTCTCTTGCGGAAGCGATGCCTCGGGTGGAGGTGGCGGTGGAGTTGGTTTTGCTTCAACAACCGCCAGTACAGAATCAATTTATTTTTATGGCTTGGGATATATTGGCGCGGGCACTACGACCCCGAATAGAATTTTAACTGTTGCAACTGGCACCAAGCCACAAATCGGACTTTCCGATGGTTCTTTAACTTCCGACCAATGGAATTTTAGAAATGCCGGCGGTTTTCTTTATTTTTCAACTTCCAGCGCCTCAACATTTGCCACTTCCACCCGCGCCGCTTTGACGATTGATGTTAACGGCTTTTTAGGAATCGGCTCATCCACTCCAAACGAAAGATTGAGTGTGAATGGCAATGCTTTCATTTCTGGAAACGCCACCTCAACTAATTTCTTCGCCACTTCGCTCACAGCAACAAATGGTTTTATAAACTCACTTTTAACCGCGGGGAACATTCTGGCCACCGGTTCCTCAACTTTGCAAAATTTTACGGGAGTTAACGCCACCACCAGTAATGCCACCACTACTGGTGCGTTTAACGTCGGCACCACGCTAACTGTTTCCGGTAGCGCCACCTCCACTTTCACTGCTGGAATTAACGTTGCGTATTTAAATGTTACTGGTGTTTCCGCCACTTCCACTTTCGCGCGCGGTATTGATTTGGCGGGTGGTTGTTTTTCCATTAATGGAACATGTCTTGCAACCGGCGGAGCTTCTAACTTTGGCGTGGACAGCAATTCTACTTGGAGTAATACTGCCGCCACTTTGGGTATTAGCACCACGACTCCCGCTTGGACTTTGCAACTTGCCTCTTCCACCAAGCCGCAACTAGCTTTAACGGACCCTAGCGCCGGGGCGGGCGGTAAACATTGGATATTTAGAAGCGCGGGAGGAAATTTATATATCGGCACCTCATCAGACATTCTTAATTCCACTTCAACTTATTTCACTATAAGTAATCTGGGGAGAGTTGGTGTCGGCACCACATCGCCCTACGCTCAATTAAGTGTTGCGGGGGCAGATGCTTCCGGCAGTAGTGCCGCTCCGACAGCTTTGGCTGTTTATGGCGGTTCGGGTGTCGCTGGCGCCACGGCCGGAGCGAATATTATTTTGCAAAGTGGAAATAGCTCCGGCGGGGGAACGGCCGGACCAATCACCTTAAATGGCGGCTCTGGCGGAACGACGGGCACCGGCGGCGCAATTGCATTAACTGGTGGCGCCGGCGGTTCATCAAGCGGAGTCGGCGGAGCGATTACATTAACTTCTGGCGGGTCAAATGGCGCCAGTGCTTCCGGCGCGGTAACTATCGCATCCGGAAATGCCGATGGTTCCGGCTCTCCCGGCACTGTTTCAATAAATGGTGGCAATAATACGGCCGGAAGCAATACCGGTGGCACGGTTTCACTTTCCGGCGGCGCTTCAACGGGCGCCGGTGCCGGTTCTACCATTAGTTTAAGTGGTGGCACTTCTGGAGGTAATGGTGGAGCGCTGGCGATAACTGGTGGTACTGGAACTGGTGCCGGGGGCGGCGCTGTCACAATTTCCGGTGGAACACCGGGCACAGACAGCGCCGGTGGCGCCGTTACACTTTCGGGCGGCGCCGGCAATGGCACCGGCGCCGCCGGCGCCGTGAATTTAACCGGCGGAACTTCCGCTTCAACTGTTAATGGCGGTAACGTCGTTCTAAACGGAGGCATTGCCGGCGGCACCGGAAAACCGGGCAATGTTTTGCTGGCAAGCTCTCGCGGCATGGTCGGCATTGGCACTTCAACCCCCAACTGGTCTTTGCAAGTCGCCTCAATCACGCCTTACTTGGCAATTTCCGACAGCGATGCGGGCACCAATTTGAAACACTGGCTCATCTCAAACATCGGAGGAATATTCAGAATTGGAACTTCGAGTGACACCCTCGACGCGACTTCGTCGCGTCTCTCAATCGCAAACAGCGGTGCTTTCACATTTAACTCCTCCGCCACTTCGACATTTAATGCGGGGTTACAGGTAGTAGGTAATTTAGATATAACCGGCACCTCCGCCACTTCCACTTTCGCCCGGGGTATTGATTTAGCTGGCGGCTGTTTTGCCATAAGTGGCACTTGTGCGGGAGGAGATAATCACACCGGTAGTGGGGTAAGCGGAAGAGTGACTTTCTGGAGTGGCACAAATTCCTTAACCTCTGATTCCTCGTTCACTTTTAATTCAGGCACAGGACTGTTAACCGCACTTTCCGGTCTTTTTACTTATGCTTCAACCACTAACTTTTTGGCCACCGGCTCATCAACTCTGCAGAATTTCACTTTTGTAAACGCCACCGGAACTTCCGCCACGACAACAAAATTTGCGGTAACGGGACTTTCAAGTGTTCTTGCTCTTACTAATTCGACGGGGGGATTGATTCCTTATACCGCACAAACTTGCACCAATCAATTTGCTCGTTCAAGTAGTGCGGCAGGAGCGTGGACTTGCGCCACTGTCGGCACAGCCGATGTTTCAGGACTTGATATTTCTGATGACACCAATCTAGCTTCTACTTGGCCTGTCGTTTTGACTGGCGATACGCTTTCTTTTGACGGACTTTCCACTTCTTCAGCGGCGGTGGTAGGGAATATTCCTTATTTTTCAGGAGTCAATACTTTTGCCAACGTGGCCACGGGCACAGTGTCTTCTTCGGGTGGAATTACAGTTACAGCGAGCCGTTATGTTATCAACGGGGCTTTAGCTATCACCTGCACAGCGGCTTCAGGCGCGGCGACAGGATGCCTTTCTTCTACCGACTGGACAACATTTAATAATAAATTAGGAAGCTATGACGCTTGGACACATCCTTCAGTTGGCTATTCCGCTACCACATCCGTTATTGGCATTGGCACAACTACACCAGTGTGGAGCTTGCAGGTAACAAGCTCCACGCGTCCGCAACTGGCTCTCTCTGATGGTTCGCTGACATCAGACCATTGGACATTTAGAAATGCGGGGGGATTGCTGTATGTTGCCACCGGTAGCCCTAGTACGTTTGCGACTTCAACGGTTCCCGCTCTTTCAATCAATGCCAACGGATTCTTGGGAGTAGGAACTTCAACCCCCGGCTCAATTCTTTCAATTGGGAATTCTGCAAACTTTGTCGCAGGAGCCACTTCAACGATTTACAACGGGCTCACCATCAATTCATCAAGTGGTAGGGGATTAAATATCGCGACAACAACAAATGACAACTCATATATTTACTGGCAAAATACGCCATTATTAAACGCAACAGGGACATCTCTTTACTTAGGTCTTAATGCAGGAATCAGCAAAACAAATGATTTGTACTTGGGGTCAATAGTTAGAGGTAATACTGGGATTGGATATCAAGCACTTACTTCAGATTCAGGCGGGGTAGGTAATTCTGCCTTGGGGTATAAGGCCCTTTCTGCAAACAGCACTGGCATATCAAATAGTGCTTATGGCTACCTTTCTCTTAGTGCCAATACCACAGCCAATAATAGTAGTGCTTTTGGTCAGAGCTCTCTTTACCTTAGCACCACCGGCGCTAATAACAACGCCTTCGGCTCAAATGCATTAGACGCAAATTCCACAGGAAGTTACAATAGTGCCTTTGGTACGAATTCTCTGGGTGCCAACACGATAGGAATTTATAATAATGCTTTTGGAGAACAGTCTTTATTATCGAATACAACTGGAAACTATAACTCTGCTTTTGGCGCGGCCTCTTTTTCAAGTAATACCACAGGTGCCTCAACTACAGCGATCGGTTACCAAGCTGGTCGCTCCAACACCACCGGAAACTTAAACAATTACTTCGGTTTCAATGCAGGATATCAAGAAGAAACCAACGGCACAGTCACCGGCCCCGCCACCCCCAACAACCTAAACAATTCCACCGCAATCGGCACCAATGCCCAAGTCACTCGTAACAACACACTCGTCCTTGGCGGTCGTGGCGCATTTTCAGTTGACACAGTTTTTGGTACTACCTCTCCTTGGGCCAAACTCTCCATAATGAACACTTTCGGTTCAACCACTCCACTTTTTGATATTGCAACCACCACTAATGCAGGAGGCTCCGCCACCACTTCAGTATTTAAAATCACGTCTGAAGGGAACTTGGTTTCTAATTCAGCGGCAACGTCTACTTTTTCAAAAGGTGTCAGTGCGCAGTACCTGAATATAACCGGCACCTCCGCCACTTCCACCTTCGCCCGCGGTATTGATTTGGCGGGCGGCTGTTTCGCCATAAGTGGCACCTGTATGCCAACTGGTGTTACTGGTTCGGGTACAAATGGTCAAGTCGCCTTTTTTAATGGTGTAAATACTCTTGGTGGCAACAGCAACTTCTTCTACGATTCAACATTAGGTGGACTAGGTATTGGCACAACCACCCCGGCGTGGGGGGGGGTGGGGGGGGGGCG
>CAYHJR010000041.1:3509-8369 GCA_964357075.1 uncultured Candidatus Saccharibacteria bacterium | reverse complement strand
TATGAATCAGTGGATAGCGACCATTCATTTAACTGCAGTTATATTTTTTGCTCCCAGAATTGAAAAACATTTTTTGGGGGTATCGAAAAAATTCGGCTTGCGGGATATAGTAGCTGTCACTAGTGCCGTTTATATTTTTGTTTTTTCTGAACTTGTCTGTGAGAAAAAGGTTTGGGTGCCCCAGTAGTATCCGCCCGAGTCGGAACTACGGGGCAGGCGTGGCGGTTTTAAGCTAAAATACAATAATAATTTGCCCGGGTGGTGAAACTGGTAACCACGTACGCTTCAGAAGCGTATGCCTCACGGCTTGGAAGTTCGAGTCTTCTCCCGGGCACATATGTTAAAATAAAATTATGGGATTCTTTAGCAAATACAACAAGATAGAGAAAGGGCTTTTGGAGCATTATTCTAAATTTTTTGCCGACATGAGTTTGCCAGACGCGCGAAAAATGACAGAAGATTTTTTGGATAAGGCGATAGAAGATTCTAAAAAGGCGGGCCGGTATAATTTAAGAAATGTTGGAGATACTTTACTTGAAAAAGAAAAATCGAGTGGACAAGTTAATCTAAATTTTGAGAATAAAAGAAAAGAAGGCGTAAGAGACGAAGATATAAGGTGGTGGTTTAACCTGAATGATATTGAGAGGATGATGATGTTGAAAATTGATGAATTTCATAGATTAGCGTTATTTATAAAAGAGAAGGAAAAAGAAAAAACAGACGATGAGGCGTCGGCTACAGTTAGAAAGTACCACCCAATATATGGAGATTTAAATGATGAAACTCATGGTAGTGGAGACAATAGGCCCTTACCGCTTGAACTTAAGGATAGAATTAACATTTATATAGAAAAACAAGGTATTAATAATTCCGAATTCAAAAAACAAATTGATTCTTTCCCAACACTTAATGCGCTAATCAGAAAAGAAATTCGTGTTGGAAAAATTTAGTAAATTTATGATGCAAGATATTCCCATTACGCCAGAGACTCTAATCGCAATAATTTTTGGTCTTTTTTCTTTGGCTGTAAATATTTACCAAGCGCATAGAGAGGACAAACTAAAGGGGAAAATTAAATCATGGCTCGAGTTTTCCCGCGGTATACATGCCGTATCGCAACAAAAGGGCGTAGAAGAAATTAGCCTAGTCACTAATTCCTTAGTTGTTGACTTGAAGGAGGAACTACAAAGTGGAAAATTTTGGAATTCAGTTTCTTTTTGTGTATTTCTGCTTGCAGTTGGTATATTGATTGGCATGTTAATTTTTAAGTAGTACTTTTTAATAAAAGAATTCATAAGGTTTTCAATCATAATATATAAATGTTCGGGATTTTTGATTCAGGGTCAGGGGGCCTTACAGTTTTAAAAGAAATTAAAAAGCTTTTACCAAAAGCGGATATTATTTATTTTGGCGATTTAAAAAACGCGCCATATGGCAATAAAACTCCCGAAGAGATTGGCGCACTAACTGCTTTGGGTTTTCAGAAGTTAATTAAAGAGGGGGCGAGTAATATTGTGAGCGCTTGCAATAGCGCTTCGGCCAATTTGATTTTGCCACTACTCAATGATTTAAAAATAAAACCAGAAAACATTATTGAAATGGTTGGTCCAACCATGCGCGCGTTTCGCGAGAAACAAAACGCGCGCATCTTACTTGTCGCAACGGAAGCCACAATTCGTTCTGGCATTTACCAAAATGCTTTTGAAAGTGCAGGAATAAAATTACAAACACTTGCCATGCCTCATTTGGCGGGGGCAATTGAGGGGGGAACATCGCAGCCGGCACTTTTGGCAATGATTGGTAGCGCTTTGGAAAAATATAATGGGACATACGACACTTTGATTTTGGCCTGCACCCACTTTCCTTTGGTCATTGATTTATTTCGCCGTAATGTCCCCAAAGACGTTTTAATTTTTGATCCGGCAGAAGTAGTGGCTAAAGAGGCAGTAAATAAATATAAAAACAATGGAGAAAAACCCTTCTCTAATTCGCGCGAATTAGAGAAGGGTGGAGGTGGGAACTTAAGATTTTTAATATCAAAAGACAGCCTATTTTTTAGGGGGAAAGTAGATGAATTTTTTGGTAATAGCGACTATAAAATTGACGTGGTAAGATAATGGAAAATATGAAAAACTCACAAAAAGGATT
This sequence comes from uncultured Candidatus Saccharibacteria bacterium, assembly GCA_964357075.1. GTDB lineage: Bacteria > Patescibacteriota > Minisyncoccia > Phycocordibacterales > JAKFXT01 > JAKFXT01. The sequence goes on along the minus strand of CAYHJR010000041.1, from coordinate 6,221 downwards.
TGTTGTGCCGCTTATTGCTGTGATTGTGGTTTTGCTGACAGTTGGGGGAGGGTTTTATTATACGTATTCAGAAAAGACTGATGTTCCCGAAGCAGTTAATACAATTAATGTGAACAGTCAGGCGACCTCAGTAAATTCAAGCCCCGAGAATGATTTAGTAAATTATAGTCTTGTATATAAGGTATCTAAGAATAATGAAACAGATATTATTTCTTTTGATTTAAAAACTAGAGAAAAATCTTTGATTTCTAAATATCCTTATAATATAAAGGTACTCTATGACCCAGCTGTGTTAACAATCAATAGTGTTTCTGAGCGCCAAAGTAATAATTTAAACAACGGTATTTTTTTCTATCAACTTTCGGAATACTTTGATGAAAGGACTGACGATAAAATAAGTTTTATAAAATCTAATTTATCCGGAGAAAAAAATGGAGGCGATATTGGTGATAATCAACAAAGTTTTGCCTGTATTACGGTGATTGGGAGTCGAAATAGTAATAGTCAAAACAATAATCGCTGGCAGCTAGCCATCCACAATTTTGGCACCAAGTCTACAAAATATTTTGGCTCAACACTGGCGTGCTATGGTGGGCCCTATATCCTGGGTCTTTCCAAGGACGGTAAACGTTTTTTGTATTTTCATAAAGATGGTCTTCATGCGTTAGACATTGTTTCTGGTGAAGATAAAATAATTTCTCCAGACATGGACGACTCTGCTTCTTGGAGCAGTATTGTTTTTTGGAATAACCCGCGTATAAACTTTGAAAAAAAGATAATTTTGGTAGAGAAAAGCGATGATGATATTTATAGAAATAGTGTAGAAATTAGACAATTAGATAATCTGTCATTTGATTATCTAACTATGACTGAAATTGAAAAATTACCACTTGTACAAAAACTTGATATCCCAGATCGTTCTATTCAATCAATGGTGCTAACTCTCGATGGAGAAGGTATTTTTTTTCAGGCGAGCCCTATTAATGACTACGTCTTTACCGGTTATGAGCTTGGCCACTTTGATATTTTTTCCGGAAAGATCACTTTTCCCATCAATACATTAAATGGAAAAGATAGTCCAAATATATTTGCTGCTATTGATAAAAATAATTTGTTTTATACTTATGTGGAAGGTAATAATTATTTAACAGGAACACAAAAGATACAGAGAACAGGCACTCTTAATAGTAAAAATGATCTAGTAGATTCAATTTCTGCTAAAGAAGGCCTTTTTAGTCTAATAGCTGTTGTAAAAAAATGAAAAACTCACAAAAATGATTTCTTAAAATATTCTGTTTATATTGTGATAGGATAGTTTTTAATAAATATAAAAACAATGGAGAAAAACCCTTCTCTAATTCGCGTGCCGCGCCTGCCGGCGGGCAGGAATTAGAGAAGGGGGGAGGTGGGAACTTAAGATTTTTAATATCAAAAGACAGCCTATTTTTTAGGGGGAAAGTAGATGAATTTTTTGGTAATAGCGACTATAAAATTGACGTGGTAAGCTAGCCAAACCTGTCTCGTTAGAAGCTACTACGACGGGTGGTAATATGAAGTTGGTATGGCAAAAGGCCGAAATAAGATAATTATTCAAAGTGACTCCGTATGTATTACGCGAGGGGCTTTCTAATGGGATGTCTGATTTTAGATCGTATTTTAAAGGCAAAAAGATTACGGTTTTAGGTCTCGGGCTTTTGGGGCGGGCAGTAGGAGATGCCGAATTTTTGGCAAAGTATGGGGCGGAATTGATTATAACTGATTTAAAGTCTTCGACGGAGCTCAGACCGTCGCTTCAGAAACTCCGAAAATATAAAAACATAAAATTTGTTTTGGGAGAACACCGCATTGGGGATTTCAAAAACAGGGACTTTATCTTAAAAGCGGCGGGGGTTCCATTGGATTCACCATTCATTCTTGAAGCAAAAAAAAATAATGTGCCGGTTGAAATGAGTGCCTCACTCTTTGCAAAATTATCTGAACTTCCAATTATTGGCGTTACAGGAACACGCGGGAAATCTACCGTAACGCACATGATTGCCCACATATTAAAAATGGCACGCCGTAAATTTTTATTGGGCGGTAACGTGGCCGGCGTTTCTACACTTTCGCTTTTGCCTAACTCAAAAAGCGCTAAAATCGCGCTTTTTGAGTTAGATTCCTGGCAATTGCAGGGATTTGCCGATAGTGGAATTAGTCCCCAAATTTCCGTTTTCACCACCTTTTTTCCGGACCATTTGAAATATTATGGGGGCAGTATGGAAAGGTATTTCAAAGATAAGGCCTTTATTTTTAAAAATCAAAAAGCGGGAAATAAGTTGATAGCGGGGGAGCAGGCCTATTCTTATATAAAAGAGTGGGGCGGAAAAATTTTAAGCGATATGAGTGTTCCGCCTAAAAAGTTGCCCAAAGGATTTAAAATTTCAATACCGGGAGAGCACAATGAATACAACGCCACTCTGGCACTTACAACGGCCAGAATTTTAGGAATTAAGGACTCAATAATCAAAAAAGCCCTGAAAAGTTTCAAAGGCGTGCCAGGTCGTCTTGAATTGATTAGAGAAGTCAAAGGAGTAAAATTTTATAATGACACCACCGCCACGACGCCAGAAGCAACAATCGCGGCTCTTAAAGCATTATCCAATTTGGAAACCGGACGTCCAAATTTGAAGAAGAATGTAATTTTGATAATGGGGGGGTCGGATAAAGGACTTG
>CAYHJR010000041.1:0-3499 GCA_964357075.1 uncultured Candidatus Saccharibacteria bacterium | reverse complement strand
TGAGGTCGCTGGCCCCTCGACTTCGCGCGGGGCAAAATCAAAAAAGAATAGTTTTGATTTTGGGTGGGTCGGACAAGGGACTTGATATGACGGATTTACTCTTGATTTTAGAAAAACATTGTAAAGCCGTAATTTTACTTAAAGGTTCGGGAACGGATTTGATAAAGCCAATGATTTCTAAATTGAAAATTTTTGCCGGCGAATTTGATAATTTAAAAAAGGCAATCTCCTCGGCGCGCCAATTGGCGCGCCGAGGAGACATTGTTTTACTTAGCCCAGCCTTTGCTTCCTTCGGTATGTTTAAAAACGAATTTGATAGGGGAGAGCAGTTTAATAAGATAGTTAAAGCAACCAAGTAATGAAAGTGAAAATTTTTCTTCCCGGGGAGCAGTTTAATGATGGAATTATTTTTCCAACTTTGGTCCACGGTGCAAAGGTCGTCGAGATTCTGATTGGCACAGAAAATGTAGAGGGAGTTGATGGGCTTGTCACAAAAAATAAAAATTTGACTTTAGGAATAAAAACAGGTGATTGTGCACCAATTTGTTTTTCCGATGGAGAAACCATTGGCATTGCGCACGTTGGTTGGCCCGGACTTTGTGCTGGAATGATTGAAAATATTTTGCCATTTTTTAATAAAGCAAAATTAGAAGTATTTGTAGGCCCCTTTATTCACTCATTTCAGATAAAAAAAGATTATTGCTATGAAAAAATAATGCCAAAATTTGGAGAAAAGTTTTTCATAATGGATGGGGAAAGAATAATTTTTGAATTTAAAAAAGCTGTTTTCTCGTTACTTCCAGAAAATACGATTTTTGACCCAAGGAATACATTTGAAGATTTAACACTCCCAAGTTATCGTAGAGATAAGACAAAGGAAAGATTTGTCACGACTGTTAGCTTCTAATAATTATGAAGATTGATTTTGATAAGGTAAGGATAATACATTTTATTGGTATTGGTGGGGTGGGGATCTCTGCTTTAGCGCGCCTTATGCTCTCTTTGGGTAAGCAAATTTCTGGGACAAATAACAATGAAAGCAATAATACTCTTGATGGGCTTCGAAAAAACGGCGTAGAAGTTTCTTTGGATATGAACCCAGAGAGCCTGCCAAAAGCTGATTTGTATATTTATAGCGATTCTTGGCTCACAATGAATCCGGATATGATAAAAGCCGCCAAGGAGGATGGTTCAGCCGTTTCCTACTACGAGGCCCTAGGAGAATTCGCCAATAAATACAAACTTGTAGCTGTTTGCGGGACTCACGGAAAAACAACCACTACAGCAATGCTTATTGATATTTTTGAAGACGCGGACCTAGATCCGATGGGGATTGTGGGATCGCTTCGGACGAAAACAAAAAGTAATTTTCGCTCTGGGAAGGGGGAATATTTTATATCCGAAGCGGATGAATATTTGAGGCATTTTTTATATTTCAAACCAAAGATTTTGGTAATTACAAATATTGATAGTGATCACCTTGATTACTACAAGGATTTGGCAGATATACAAAGCGCATTTAATGAACTAGCTAAAAAAGTTTCTACTGACGGATTTATTATTTGTAATCCAAATGATGAAAAAGTAAAACCGGCGCTTCTTGGAGTTTCGGCAAAAATTATTGATTATACAAAATTTGGACGTCCGGTTTCCAAATTGCAGTTGAAGGTAGCGGGGGAGCATAATCGGAAAAACGCTTCAGCCGCGCTCGCTTGCTCGAGCGCGGCGGGATTGGACCTGGGAGTTGCCAAAAAAGCGTTAGAAAATTTTTCCGGCACTTGGCGACGATTTGAGTATAAAGGAAAAATGAAAAGTGGCGCTTTAATTTATGATGATTACGCGCATCACCCGGCAGAAATTGCCGCCACTTTAAGTGGTGCCCGCGTATCTTTCCCTGATAAAGAAATCACTATTATTTTTCAGCCGCATTTGTATTCGCGTACCAAGATTTTACTCAATGATTTCGCTGAAGCGCTTTCCAAAGCGGATTATGTAATTTTGGCTCCGATTTACGCGGCGCGAGAAAAAAAAGACGAAAATATTTCATCAAGAATTTTAGTCGAAAAAATTAAAGAAAAAAACGATAAAGTTAAACATTTTGAAAGTTTTTCCGAAATAGAAGATTATCTTTTGAAAAATGCGGTTGAAGGAGACCTTCTTATTACCATGGGCGCGGGCGACATTTACAAAGTAGGGGAGAAGTTATTGTCAAAACAATAGATTTATTTGTAGTAATTAGTTCTAATGTTCTTGAGAACATTAGAACTAATTACTAAAAAGTGATATGCTAATAGATATGAATTTTAGGAGCTTAGAGAGAATCATAAGGGGAATTTCTAATCACCGTCGTATAGAAATTATGGCCCTTCTTTCCAAAAAACCAGAACTCTCGTTAGAGGAAATTTCTGAGATTCTTAATATTAATTTCAAAACTGGCTCAGAACATATTAGACGTCTTGCAATTTCAGGTATGTTAATAAAACGAAACGATTTTCATTCGGTAAGACATAAATTGACCTCGCGCGGGTTACAAGTTCTTAAGTTCTTAAGAACATTAGAATAAACATATGGGTATTTTTTATATTGTTGCGACGCCGATTGGGAATCTTGAGGATGTGACCTTCCGGGCGATTCGTATTCTGAAAGAAGCAGATGTTATTTTGTGTGAAGATACCAGGGTAACTCAACGACTCCTAAAACACTATGGAGTCGTTAACAAACAACTAACGACCTACAATGCACAAAAAAGCGGAGTTGCCTTTGGGAAAATAAAAAACTGGGTCGAAGAAGGGAAAAATTTGGCCTTGGTGTCGGACGCGGGGACGCCCGGCATATCGGATCCGGGGAGTGAATTGGTGGCGAAGTTGCACGAAGAATTTAGTGAGGAAGAGTTACAAGTTGTGACGATTCCAGGAGCATCTGCTTTAACCTCTACGATATCCGCCGCCGGAATACCGGCGGCGGAATTCATTTTTCTGGGCTTTTTGCCGCATAAAAAGGGGAGGGAAACATTATTCAAAGAAATTGCCAAAGGAGAAAGGACGTTTGTCTTCTATGAATCGCCGCACAGAATAATGAAAACCTTAGAAAAATTGGCGCAAATTCTCCCTCCCGAGCGCCAAATGGCGCTCGGGAGGGAGCTCACCAAAATTCACGAGGAATTTGTAAAGGGAGACGCTGAAGAGGTTTTGTCTTATTTTAAAAACAACCCCGACCGCGTTCGCGGTGAATTTGTAGTCATAGTTTCAAAATGTTAAAATAACGACACTTGTCCCGTCTGGCTGTGCGTGTCCCTGCCTGCCACGCTGTGGCGCAGGCACGGCGCACGCAGACAGGTTAGAAATCCAACGGATTATGTAAGAAATATATATGAAGTTTATGGCACGGATTAAAATTATGGGAGAAGTTATAAGTTTAAATTTCTAATGGGACTTGTCCTGTTAGAAGCTACTACGACGGAAAACAAATTTAATGTAAATATGAAAAATGGTCGGAATAA
>CAYHJR010000040.1:4563-8385 GCA_964357075.1 uncultured Candidatus Saccharibacteria bacterium | reverse complement strand
GGAAAAACATGGGAACTATATACTTGATTACCCTATGTTAAACTTTGGGTGCGTTCGGCGGGATTCGAACCCGCACTGGTCTGCTAGCCAATAGTTTACAAAGCCATCGTGTTTACCTTTTCACCACGAACGCAAAACCCCTGAAATCAGGGCACAACTCGGCATATTTCTAAGTAGTATTCGAAGACTTGAGGCCTCAAGTCACATTAACGAGTTTTTTGTTAGTTCTGTCTCGTAACCCCGTCCGTTTTTAGTAGATAGTTCCAATGCGACTGTAATGCCCCTGTTTCAGGGGTTTTACTTTTTATTGCCTTTTAAGATTTCCAATAATTCTTTATTAAAGTAAAAACGATAAGTTTTGTACTTCATAGAATCAAGTATTCCTGTCGACTCTAAAGACTGAAGATACTTACTTGCCGTAGCCCTGTGTATTTTTAGGTCTGTTGCTAATCTTGAGGGTGAGATTACAGGTGATACAAAGAGTGAGTCAACCAAATCCGCACTGTATATTTTGGAGTGGTCTGCTCTTATCCTATTCTTAATTTCGTAGAAAGAATCCATAATGGCAAAAAGCGTTTTTTTAGTTTCAATTGCCTGTGAGCAGAATCCTTTTAGGACGAACTCCACAAAGGGCTTATAAGATTGGCTTTCATTACACGCTTGAAGTAATTTATAGTATTCGCTTTTATTCTTGTTAATGTAGCTACTAATATATAGCACGGGCAAGCTAAGAATTTCTTCTTTTAAGAGTTGCATAACCATAATAATTCTTCCCGTACGGCCGTTTCCATCATCAAACGGGTGAATCGCCTCAAATTGGTAGTGTGCAAGTGCAATACGAATAAGAGGATGCAAAGAATCTTTTGCTGTATTGTTAGCAAAATTTTCCCACTCATTAATTAACTCAGGAATTTTATTTATTATTGGAGGTGTATATAAGATTTCTCCAGTAGAACTATTTACTATATGATTTTGTTTAGTTCTATATTCTCCGTCAGAGTCAGAAAGTAATTTATGCATTATTCCTTTTATAAGACGAGTTGAAATATTAACCTCACCAAGTTTTTGGAAACCCCAGTCAACAGCACTTTTATACCTAATAGCTTCTTTATCAGCGGGAGAGCGCTCCGCTTCTGGAATAAGTTGGTTTTTTAAAACATCAACAATTGTAGTGTTTATATTTTCTATGCTACTACTTTCTACTGATTCTCTGATTACAGAAGGAGACAGCAAAAGTTCTGGGTTCGGTAATTTAAATGTATAACCCTTTAGTTCAGATAATTCTTTCTGTGCCTTAATAAGCAAGTCAAAAAAATCCTCGTTTTTTAGTCCGTGATTACTAATTGGCGGTAATTCATTATTTGGCTGTGTTGGGCTAAATGACATACTGTTTCTATAATGTCGCTATTTTAACTTTTTTACGACATAGCTGTCAAGTAATGCTGAAGAATATGAGATATTGACGACATACATAATTTATATTATATTATTTCTAACACTGACTAATCGAAACGATGGCTATAATAGCGGAGAAGTTTGACCTTGTAACAACAAAAATATCAAAGCGTGGTAAAATGGCATATAAACTCTTAGTCGCCTAACTTATAAAAATGACCTACTTAGATATACTTCTGACAATCTGGTTTATCCTTTGGTTTATAAAAAGCACAAGAGAGCTCAATCATACTTTTGATGACAAAGAAAAAAGAAACTAGAGGAAGAAAATCTAAACTACATAAGCCAGTACCCGCCAGTTTTGACGAGGTGCTTGGTGCTATTGCTAAGTCGGATTATAAAGATGAATATAAACTAAAAGGTAAGAAAAAGAAATGAAAAATATCTACAACATTACAAAGGGGCAAATTATTACTATTTGGATATTCGGCATATTCTTATGGCTTTCTCTTGTCCAAGAGCTTGAATGGTCAGATTATTTTTCATTAGTATTTTTCGGGGTTCCAGCGTTACTAATTTTTTATACTATCGGTTGGCGAAATAATCAAAAAATTAGTAAGGGTAATTAAGTATATAGTTCCCAAAAACATAATCCCCGCCGCCATAAGGCGGCGGGGATTATGGGAATTTGAATTAAAGCGACAATTCTTGCTCAATGCTATCCAACTCTGCGGCCAAAGCGTTCAAATCGGTGGCGCTTAAATCGGCGTCAATTTCGGCCAAATCATCCGTTGCCCCCTGTTGCGTCAAGGCAATCGTGGCCTGGTCAATGGCGGCGCTTATTTCTTCCGGCGTCACTTCGTCAAGTGTTTTTTCGCCAATCTGTTGGCCATATAAATACAAACCGCCAAGTACAATGACCAAAACGACGATAATGGAACCAATTATGGGACCCATTGAGGATTTTTGCGCTCCGCCATCAAAATTCTGATTCATTATCGGATTTACGGGGTTTCCTCCCATAGGCGCTGGCGGGGTTTGAGAGGCCTGATTTGGAATATTTGTGTTGTCCATATATTTTTAGGTATTTTTAGGAATTATCTTATTGTACTTCTACGGAATTTTCCTCTGTTGCCGCGCTCGACTCTCCCGCGGAATTTGTATTTGCGCTTGTTTCACTTGTTAGAATTGTTGTTGCGGCAACTTCAACCCCTTTTTTTCCTTTGAGGGCTTCCACCGCCTTTCTTAATGATTCCCCGGCCGCCTTTATATCATTGTGAACGGCCAAAACGGCGGCCTTCAGTGATTCCAGTTGACTTTTCGGGTCATCGGCGGAAACGGCCGCGCCGAAAGTGGCGCTAATATTGGCAATACCGTTTTTGGCGTTAGTGATTGAGACGGTGGCATTGGCCAATTCTGTTTCGGAAACCACCACATCCCCTCCGGCGGTCTTTATTTTTTCCAGACGACTTTGAATACGGGCGGAAAGTTTTTCCAAGCGCTCTACAGCCGCGCTCATGCGGGAAACTATTTTCTCAACGTAAGCCCCGGCGCGCTCGGCCGCTTTTTGCTTTCTTCCTTCCAACGCTTTGTCTTTGGCTTCGGTCAATTTCCCTCTACGTTCTTCCAAGACCTTCTTTATGTCCTCACGAGCCGCTTCCCTCCTTTCTTTTATTTCCTGAAAACCGGTTTCTCTTTCCAGTTTTATTTTTTCTCGGGCATCCGTTCGCAGATTTTTATTGTCAAATCGCATTGCTTCCGCTTTTTCTTTTAGGGAGCTCCTCTCTTCCTCTGTCAAACCTCCTTCGCGCGCTTGCCTGGCTTCAGTTTTAAGCTCGGTTCGATTGCCTTTAATTTCCGTTTTAGTTTCTATTCGTGTGCCTTTAATATTACTTTTGGTTTCCTGTCTTATACCTTGCACATCTTCGCGTTTCTGTTGTTGAACAGCCCGTACATCTTTTCTAGTATCTTGATTATTAGTTTTGACTTCTTGTCTTACTTGTTGAACCGCGGGTCGAGGAGTGGGGTAGGGCTTGTTTGTGGCAGGCGGTGTAGTTGCGGTACCTACATTTGTTGCAGTGCCGACATTGGTTGAGGGGTTGGTTGTAACATCTGTCAAATCTTGTGCTGTAGCAAAAGCTGCTCCTCCCAAAACTAAAGAGAGAGTCAGTATTATTTTTACAACGATACTTTTTTTAATAGTCATAATTAAAAGAAAAGCTAATAATATTTAAGTTTAAGAACCCACAGTAATTGTATAATATCCTTGGGGGCAAAGCGATATTTTACTTGTTGATAACAAAGCGGCCGCCAGCTCAAATAATGGCCTTTTATTTATGGCGCGAGGGGATATTTTTCAGAATCTCCGGCGATAAAAACAGGCGGTTTTCCATTGGGATATCTTCCAGGTAAGTTATTCTGTTGCCC
>CAYHJR010000040.1:0-4553 GCA_964357075.1 uncultured Candidatus Saccharibacteria bacterium | reverse complement strand
GAGAGATTGAGACAAAATCAAAGTAATAAAAATGTTTATGAGGAAAATCGCAAGCAAAATCCCGTTGGCCTTTATGGCATTTTCCGCCAATTGATACTTAATGAGAAAATTTATGATTGGCCCGTTGGTTTTCGACACGTTTTTTATTTTTTGAATTTTTCCTGATAAAGTCCCCGCGCTTTTTGGAAGGCCGCTTGCGCCTCTTGGCGCCCGGAGAATCCTTTTACTTCAACTTCTTTTTTCTGCAGTTTTTTGTAGGTTGAATAGAAATGTTCTATTTCTTTCAGCGTGTGTTTGTTTATATCGGACAAATCTTTTATCTCGTTCCAGCGCGGGTCCCCAATCGGTACGGCGATAATCTTATCGTCGCCCTCGCCGGAATCAATCATGTGCATAATTGCAATCGGCCGGGAGCGGACTAAAACACCGGGGGGAAGAGGGTTGGTGGTGAGAATCATTACATCAAGAGCGTCTCCGTCCTCCCAAAGAGTTTGTGGTACGAATCCGTAATCAAAAGGAAATGTTTGGGCGCTGTGAAGAACTCGGTCAAGGGCGATAAGGCCGGTCTCTTTGTCAATTTCATATTTATTGTGGGAGCCCTTGTTGATTTCAACGATGACATTGATTTCGTCAGGGGTGCCCGGTTCTATATCGTGCCAGAGGTTCATGTAAATTAGTTTTTAGCTGTTAGGTTTTAGCTATTAGCTTACAGAACAAGAGACGTAAATGCAAAGCACGCCGCGCCTTATGGCGCGGCGTGCTTTGATTAAAATTAATTATTTTTCCGTTTCCCCTGTCTCTTCTCCGGAGGAGCCGACATTTTCTCCGCCGAGCGAAGCGATGTCAATGCGCCAGCCGGTAAGTTTGGCGGCCAAACGCACATTTTGTCCGCCTTTGCCGATTGCCAGCGATTGTTGGTCTTCGGAAACTACCACTTTGGCCTGCCTGTTTTCGGAATCTGTTTCTACGCCGAGCACCTTGGCGGGGGAGAGAGCGTCTTCAATAAATTTTTTCGGGTCTTCCGACCATTCAATGACATCAATTTTTTCCCCGCCCAGTTCGCTCATCACGGTTGAAACGCGTACCCCCCTTTGTCCCACCATTGAGCCAACCGGGTCAACGTGAGGGTCTTTGGATTGAGCGGCCACTTTTGAGCGGGAGCCGGCTTCTCTGGCGATTGATTTTATTTCCACGACGCCGTTTAAAATTTCCGGCGTTTCTTGTTCAAAAAGTTTGGCCAAGAATTTCGGATGAGAGCGCGAGAGTTTCAAAAAGATGCCGCGCGGACTTTCTTCAACCGAGAAAAGATAAGCCCGGACGCGCTCGCCTTGTTTGTAGCGCTCGCCCGGAATTTGTTCTTCATATGACAATTGTCCGACGGCTCTCCCTAGGTTGATGTAAAGGGTGCCGCGTTCAATGCGCTCCACCGTTCCCATAACGATTTCTCCCTCGCGTTTGCCGAATTCGGCAACAACGGAAACTTTTTCCGCTTCGCGAATTTTTTGAATAATTACCTGTTTGGCGGTTTGCGCCGCGATGCGTCCGAAATCGGATTTTGTTTCCAAAGGGAAAGTAATTTCATCGTCAAGTTCCACGTCGCGTTTCATGCGCTTGGCGTCGCCCAGCATGATGTGATGGTCTTCGTTGAATCTGGCGCGAAAATCTTCCGGGTCCGGTTCTTTTTCGCCCGAGAGTTCGGCGGCGACTTCTTCCGGCATTTTGACGCGGGTTTCGTCCACCACTAATTTCACTTGTTCAAAATCCAACTTGCCGTTACTGATATCAAAATGAGCCCGGACGATTTGCCCTTTTTTGCCGTATTCTTTGCGGTAGGCGGTTGAGAGAGACGCTTCAATGGCTTCTATTATTTTCTCGCGCGGAATACCGCGCTCTTGTTCGAGTTCATTTAATACTGAATTTATTACTTTTAGGTCAAACATGTAGTTAGGTTTTAGCTGTTAGCTTCTAGCTTTCAGCTCTAAATCAAATTTCTTATAATGACTGTCCTTTTAAAGAAGATGCCCGCCCTCTCGGGCGGACATATCGGTTATCAAGAACATTATCATATTTGTTTTTTCTGTCAATGCGCCGCTTGACATTCCATGGGCATGTATATACAATGTATATAATCACGAAAAATGAGTTATTTCAATTGGAGCTCTGAAAAAAACAAGAAGTTGGTTAAAGAAAGGGGGGTTTCTTTTGAGATGTGTTTGGTAAAAATAGAGGATAAAGACGTATTAGACATCTTAAATAACAAAAATTTTCCTAACCAAAAGATATTCGTTTTGGAAATAGATAATTATGTTTATTTAGTGCCTTTTGTTGAAAATGAAAATGAGATTTTTCTGAAAACGATTATTCCAAGCAGGAAATTTACCAAAAAGTATTTAAAACAAAAATTATGAACATGAAGAAAAACATAAAGTTGTCAAAAGAAGAAAAAAAGTTTTTGAAATCGGCAGAAAACGGTGGTTTTACTTCTGTGAAATATAAAAAAGGAAGTGTTGAACAATACTCAAAAATAGCAAAAGCTACATCTGCGAAAAATAAAACTATATCTATAAGGGTCTCGGGAGTTGATTTGATGAAATTGAAAGCCAAAGCCGCAGAAGAAGGCGTGCCTTACCAGACATTGATATCTTCTTCAATACACAAACTCACCAGTTAATGAGTTACCCCAAAGGAAGTTCTTATCCAAGCGGAGAGTTCCCCGCGTTTTGGCGGGGGGGGGGGAATAGAAGCTTACCCCACAGGATTGTTCCATGGGGTAATTGCCTACATCGGATAATCCCCAACCCTATTTTTTTTTAATCTCTTTTTTTTGTTACAATATTACCAATGTCCTCCAGAGAAAAAAGAGAAAAACTCATTCAATATGTGAAGTCAGCCATACTGGCCATTGCTCTCGTGGCTGGCTTAAGTTTCATTCAGGCCTGGAGCGGGCCTCCAGCGGGAACTCCGCCAGCTTGTCCTTCAGGGTCAGTCGGCTGTGACGCGCCGATTAACGTTAGTAATACAGCCCAAACAAAGACGGGGGACCTCACAATTGATAATGCGGCCAACACTTCTTTGCTTAAGGCGGACAATTTGATAGTTAATTTTTACACAACATTTTCGGATAATGTCGGCATTGGCATGAGTCCCACGGTTAGCGGTCCAAAGTTGCAAGTTGCGGGTTCAATCGGACTTTCTGACTACGCCGTTCCCTGTGTAGCAGGCATTGCCGGAGCGGTACGCTATAACAGCACCGACAAAGCGGTGCAGTTTTGCGACGGTGTAAGCTGGGCAAACCTAGCCGGAGGGGGAGGATATACTGGACCGCTTGTTTCTGGCGGTAAAACAGGGGCTCAATGTGCTTCAGCCGGAGGCGTGGCCGTGCCAATAGGTGCTGGTGGGACGGCGCCATATGTTTGCAAATTTACTATGAGCAGTTGTCTTTCTGGCTGGTCTCCATATAATAATTGGTCGACAACCGGAAACAATACATGTATTGGTTATCACGCTGCCCCAGAGGGAGGAACTCTCGATCCCAGTCAATGTTCCAATCCCGCTTACCATCTTTGGTCATGTCTTCCAGCTGGAGGAACAAATTGTTCCACGGGGTTTCACACCTTTAGTAATGTAGCAGTAGAGTCATGTTCTTACACTGTCCGGGTTGGTGGTGCTTGTAATGCTTTGGGTACCGGCCAGTGTGATTTTTGGGCGGATCAGCCAAATACTTGCACGGCATCCAAAACTCAAATCGGCTGTATTTAATTTACCCCGTAGGAAACTCCTATGGGGTTTGTGATTACTTTATGAGCATACCAGATGAATTTTTTGAAAAAGAAGGAAGAAAGCATAAGTAAGACGGCGGTTGTAAATATCCCCAACCCTATTTTTTTTTAATCTCTTTTTTTTGTTACAATATTACCAATGTCCTCTAAAGAAAGAATCATTCAATATGGGAAGTCAGCCATTCTGGCTGTTGCTCTCGTTGCCGGACTAGGTTTCATTCAGGCCTGGACTGGGCCTCCAGCCGGAACTCCGCCAGCTTGTCCTTCGGGGTCAGTCGGCTGTGACGCGCCGGTGAATGTTAGTAGTAACGCCCAAACAAAAGTTGGAAATTTCAGAACAAACGCCAATATTATTGTTGACAATGATATCTGGGCAATTGGTACAGTCCAAGTTGGACAAGGTTCACATACTGCAGCAACTTGTGTTGCTGTTGATGCTGGGATGTTGCGTTGGAATGGAAGCGCTCTCCAATATTGTCCAAATGGCGGTGGCACGTGGGCATCATTTAGTAGTGGTTCTGTTAGCATTGCAAATTGTCCACCTGGACAAGTGCTACAAGGCATTCCTGGTGGCACGCCGACCTGCGTAAGTTCTATTTCTTCAGCAAACACCTCAAACACAGCAACTAATGTTGCGAATATTCCCTCGGGGACACTGGGGGGTCTGTGTGAAATTACTTGTACGGATGCGTCGTGTTGGGTTTCACATACCTACCCACCGATGACTGCTAGCTGTACTTGTCCCGCGGGTTGGACGAAGATTGGTAGTGGCAC
>CAYHJR010000039.1:0-8543 GCA_964357075.1 uncultured Candidatus Saccharibacteria bacterium | reverse complement strand
CAAATTTAGGATGGGAAGCGATGGGGATGAGGGCGGACACAGAACAGCAGAAGCGGAGAGACACTGTACCCAGTGTCTCGGAGCGGATGCTGGGCTGTGGCGGAGTTCGTCGTGGAGCGTACGATTTAGTTTAGAGCCACCACGCACGCGGGGCGTGCGAATCAGTCCGTTTCTTGTTCAAAATAGGTTCGAGCAAAGCAGAGTAATACAGCACCAAATGCAAAAACCTTTCGCTATAGCGAAAGGTTTTTGCATTTGTGGGTCTTGCAACTGTTCTAAATTTTTTGGTGGGCGGTAGAGGACTCGAACCTCTGACCATTCGAGTGTAAATCGAACGCTCTACCAACTGAGCTAACCGCCCATTCGTTTATATTACAAATTTTCAAGTATAAAGCAAAACGAGGTGGAACTTTAAAACTAATAGGTTAGTATTATCTGTTATGAATGAGGAGTTGGTAGAAAGGCACTACAAAATTTTTGGCCGTGTTCAATTGGTGATGTTTCGAGATTTTTCCAAACGCAAGGCCAAAGAGCTCGGCCTTTGCGGGTTTGTGCAGAATAAAAATGACAGCTCGGTTTTTATAATTGCCCAAGGTAGCGCGGGGCAATTGGCGGAATATGAAAAATATTTGGAAAGGGGACCTTTATTTGCCAAAGTTGAAAGGGTGGAAAAAACAGAAAACGAAATAAACAAAAAATTTGATACTTTTGAAATCGTCTATGAGTAGAAACAAGCCCAAATGCATTGGCATAATAATGGACGGCAACAGGCGTTTTGCCAAAGCCAAAGGGGTGAGTGTTCCCGAGGGGCACAAGGCGGGCTTTGAAACTTTTAAGAGCGCTATTGAGTGGGCCAAAGAACTTGGGATTGAACACCTTATCGCTTATTGTTTTTCAACCGAAAATTGGAAAAGAAACAAATTGGAAATCGTGGCGCTTATGCATCTTCTCCGTGTAGGATTTAAAGAGATAAAAGAGAAATACTCAAATTCAAAGGAAGTAAAATTTAATGTAATCGGAAATATAAAAGCTTTTCCGAAAGACATACAAAAAATGATTGAGGAAACGAATAGCTCAAAGCAAAAAACATCTCTTACAATACATTTGGCGCTTTCTTACGGAGGAAGAGATGAAATAGTCCGCGCGGCGCGAAGCGCCGTGCAAGAGGAATCTCTAATTTCCGAAAAAAACTTTGCAGAACATCTTGATACGAAAAATGTTCCCGACCCGGATTTAATAATTAGAACCGGTGGTGAGATGCGCCTCTCCAATTTTTTGATATGGCAGAGTGTTTACAGCGAACTCTTTTTTACCAAGACGCTTTGGCCGGCATTTACTAAAGAGGAGTTTACGAGTATTCTCCAAGAATATGGTAAAAGAAAAAGGAATTTTGGAACCTGAAATAATATTTGAAGATGAGGATTTTTTGATTATTAATAAGCCCGCTGGGCTTATTGTGCATTCCGACGGCAAGAGCGATGAAAGGACGCTTTGTGATTGGCTTATAGAAAAATTTCCGGAGATGAAAGGCGTGGGGGAGCCGTTAAAATTGACGGATGGACGAGTAATTGAAAGACCGGGTATAGTGCACCGAATAGACAGATGGACTTCCGGAATTTTGCTCATTGCCAAAAACAATGAAGTGCATCAGTTTTTCAAAAAGCAATTTCAAAACCGAGAAATAAAAAAAATATACTTTGCTTTTGTTTACGGAAACTTAAAAGAAAAGTTTGGCACAATTAATGCTCCGCTTGGTAGAAGCAAGGGAGATTTTAGGCAGTATACGACGCCGGCTCGTTCGCGCGGAGAAATGCGTGAGGCGATAACTTACTTTGAAGTTGAAAGGGAGGGGAAAGGCGCGTCTTACCTTAAAGTGAGCCCCAAAACCGGACGCACTCACCAAATCAGAGCCCATATGATTTCAATCGGACACCCCATTGTTTGCGACAGAGTTTATTCAAAGCGGGAATGTATTTTGGGTTTCAATCGTATGGCATTGCACGCATATTCGCTTGAGTTTGAAACGCATGGAAAGAAAAGGCGAGTGTTTGAGGCGCCTTTGCCAGATGATTTTAAGGAAGGATTGAAAATCATTGCCGAAGCGGATTAAATGTGTTAACCTTTGCGCTTATGTCAAAAGTCATTTCGCCAGTGAACATAGAAGAGAGAAAAAAACTCGAAATAAGAGCGGGGGACACTGTGCGCGTGGAACAAAAGATTGAAGAAGACAAAGGCAAATTTCGCCTGCAGGCCTTTGAAGGGCTTGTTTTGGCGGTTAAACACGGCAAAAGCGCCGGCGGCACTTTTACGGTCCGCAAAGTTGCAAGCGGAGTAGGAGTAGAAAAAATTTTCCCAATATATTCTCCTTTAATTGATTCAATTGAAATCGTGCGCCGCGCCAAAGTGCGCCGCGCCAAACTTTACTTTATAAGAGACAAGGCCTCTCGCGAAGTGCGCCGTCAAATGCGTAATGTTCGTACTATAAAAGTTGCCCCAACAGTGGAAGAAGTTACAGAAACTTTAATAGAAGAATCAAAAGAATAAGTAAAGAATGGTCAACAAAAAATTCTCGAAACAACGAGAATTTTTTGTTGAAAATGGGCTCATTGTCGGCTATAGTGGCCACATTGCCCGGGTGTTGTAACTAGTAGCCAAGCATGCTTGAGGTGCATGTGCCGCAAGGCGTGCAGGTGCAAGTCCTGTCCCGGGCACCAAATTATTGACGAAGGAATTCGTATATAATTTGTATTATGGTGCCTATAGTGTAACGGTTAACACTCGAGCTTGTGGAGCTTGCGATCAGGGTTCGATTCCCTGTAGGCACCCCAATAGGAGGTAGGTATTTAATGAAGCGAATTATTTATGGAACCACAAATAAACCAAGAACCTAAAAGAAATCCGTTTGAAGGAGTTTTTTCTTCCGTTTCTGAATGGGCGGAAATTTTTAAGTCACACACCGGTTTTCAAACTGAAACCAGTCAGTTGTTTGAATCTCCACAAGGCAATAACGTTGCAATGTTTAACGCTAGCGATGGCAAATATTATCTTCTCTTACGTAAAGATGATTCTGTTATTTTTATAAAATCGTTTGTTAAATGGAGTGACGCAAACAGAGAAGCAAAAAAAATAGCGGAAGCGAAATAAAAGATGAGTAAAGCTCTGGATTTAGAGAAGCTGAAAAAAGAAATGGAGACAGATAAGAGTTTGCCGCTCAAAACCAATTTGGTTTTTGGGGAAGGCAATCCCGAAGCTGAAGTTTTATTTATTGGCGAAGCCCCGGGAGCGGAAGAAGATAAATTAATCCGCCCTTTTGTCGGGCGTTCCGGCCAACTGCTTCGTAAAAATATCAGAAAAATTGGTTGGCAAGAAGAAGATGTTTACATTACAAATATTGTAAAACGCCGTCCGCCGGAAAATCGCGACCCCACACCGGATGAAATAGAAAAATACAAGCCATACTTGGCGCGCCAAATTGAAATCATCAGTCCCAGAATAATTGTGCCATTGGGGCGTTTTTCTATGAATTATTTTTTACCGGAAGGGAAAATTTCACGCGACCAAGGAAGATTGTTCCGTGCCCCTGCCTCCAGATATTTTGTGGCGCCAATGTTTCATCCGGCGGCGGCCTTGCGAGGCGTGGCGCCGATGAAAGTTTTTGAGGCGGGGTTTGAGAAACTTCCGGCCATGATAAAAAAAGTTGGAGAATTGATAGCTTTACCGCTTCAAGTTTCGAATAAGGAAAGTGATGGAGTTGTTCAAGAGCATTTGTTTTAGATTTATCCATCCTGTAGTGAATTTTGGCATTGGCTTACGCCTTTGTCCGCCACGGGCGGACGATGCCAAAATCTACTACAGGATTATCCACAGCAGGCAAAATAGATTTGGGCTTAGAATACGGGCAGAATAGTTCAAAGCACCAGCCCCTTTTGCCTTTTGGCAAAAGGGGCTGGTGCGATTTTTGATGTATAATTCTATTTATGATATCAATCAAAAAGAACGGCTTTACGGCCATTGAGATATTATTTTGGCTCGCGGTTTTGGCTTTTCTTATCGGCGGTTATGTTTATAAAAATACCAAAAAAGTCCAGCAAGAAACATTGCCGCCAAAAGAGGAAAGGGCAGAAAGACAGCCGGGAGATGTTGTTCGCGCTTTAAACACCGACCGTATCAACAAGGAAAAATTGATTTAGGAATATTGATATATTACATCAGACAAACAAGGCCCACTTTTTGGTTTATGGTGAGCTTGGCCACCAAGGTGGAATGTAAGGCGAATATGGCGCCCAAAAAGCAGTTTGACACTGTGTAATTACGCCAGAGCGAATTCCAGTTACTGTAACTTGGGAAGTATCGTACGCTGTTTGCGGCATAGGACAAGTGACGCTTCCTTCTAAATGATAAGCCAAAATCACAATTTCACATTTAGGGAAAGAGAAAGCGACACAATTGTAAACTATGCCGTTTACTGTGTTGCCAAAACCGGTGTCTAGCGGTTTGGATGTATCGGGTAATTTTGATATGTAATTTAAAAATAAGAAGTTAAGAATCGGACTGCTTGGCATCGGCCCGTCAGGAGGAGAGACGCACCCCCCCTCGCTTAGACACCATTGTCCACTTGTATATTCTTCCGGGGTTGCTTCGCCCATTGGAAAGTAACCAAGGTCATTGTAAATTGCGTCAAGAGCAAAAACGTATTTGTTTGTTGTTTCTATTGAAATTGTGGACTCGGCTTTTTTTCTAGCGGTGTAGACAGTTGAAAGGATGACGCTTGAAAGCAAACTCATTATTGAAATAACCACCATTAACTCTACAAAGGTGAATCCCTGATTTACGGTCTCTTTACCTTTTGACGACTGGTACATTTTTTGTATGTTTATTGTGTTCCGCTAATTGCACTTGAGACGGCTTTGCAGACCCCTTCGTCAAAGGGCCCGGGGATTATTTTTTCGGCGGTTGGATTTTTAACGATATTCGCCAGAGCTTTTGCCGCTTTGATTTTCATTTCATCGGTTATTTTGGAAACGCGGGCGTCAATTGCGCCGCGAAAAATCCCCGGAAAAACCAAGGAGTTGTTGATTTGATTCGGCAAATCAGAACGGCCGGAGGCGTAAATTGAAGCCCCGCCGGAAATTGCCTCTTCGGCCGAAATTTCCGGAGTAGGATTAGCCATAGCAAAAATTATCGCGCCTTCATTCATTCTCTTAACGTCGTCCATGTTTAAAACATTGGCTTTGGAAACGCCGAGAAAAATGTCGGCGCCGACTAGAACCTCTTTGAGAGTCCCGGTTTTGTTTTCCTTATTGGTGGATTTCAGTATTTCGCTTTTTTCCGCCGTTAAATCGTCTCTATTTTTGTGTATCACCCCTTTGCTGTCGCAAGCAACAATTTTTGAGAAACCATATAAATGAATGAGTTTAATAGTGGCAATTCCAGCCGCGCCGGCTCCGTTTACAACCACTGACACATTTTCTTTTTTCTTCCCGCGCACTTTCAAAGCATTGATGAGACCGGATAAAATCACAATAGCTGTGCCGTGCTGGTCATCGTGCATTACCGGTATATCCAATTCTTTTTTCAGGCGCTCCTCAATTATGAAACACCTGGGAGCGGAAATGTCTTCCAAGTTAATTCCGCCAAAAGTCGGCGCTATCGCTTTGACCGCCGATATTATTTCTTCCGTATCTTGCGTTCCCAAAACAATCGGCACGGCATCAAGATTGGCGAATCTTTTGAAAAGAGCGCATTTGCCTTCCATCACAGGAAGCGCGGCAACGGGGCCAATATTGCCAAGACCCAAGACGGCCGAGCCGTCGGTTACAACTGCCACAGTGCTTTTCATGGAAGTTAATTCGTAAGCGGCGCTTTTGTTTTTGGCGATTTCAAGGCAGGGCGCGGCCACTCCCGGGGTGTAGCAAATAGAAAGGTCGTCTCGGTTTTCAATCGGCAATTTGCCGACAATTTCCAATTTGCCGCGGTTTTTGCGGTGGGCCTCAATACTTAATTTGGCGTAATCTTTCATGGTTAGTTTGCAGTGAGCGGTTGGTAGTGAATAGTGAAGAAATCATACCACTTGCTACTCTTAATTGAAAAAGAAGATTGTTTTGCTATACTTCCAGAATAAATTAGGAAACTTAACAAACAAAATATATGCAAGAAACACTAAATTCGCCGCAAGGGGCCAAGCTTTCAAAGGTCTTGGTTTGGTTAGTTGTGGTTGGGGTAGTTTTTGTAGCCGCTAAGACACTTAATGAGTTTAAGAAAGGCGCTTATATCGGACGCGATGTGGCTTCGCAAAATACAATCACTGTTTCTGGAAAGGGAGAAGTTTTGGCCAAGCCGGACATTGCCACCTTTTCTTTTAGCGTTACAGAAGAAGGAAAAACAGTTGCCGATGCACAGAAAAAAGCCACTGACAAAATTAACAAAGCACTCGATTTTTTGAAAGACAATGATGTTGATGAAGATAAAGATATTAAGACACTTTCTTACAATATCAATCCAAAATATGAGTATTATTATCAACCGCAAATAATGGCGCCCTGCAGTATTGATTATTGCCCGCCACGACCAGTTAAAGACCCAAAAATTATTGGCTATGAAGTTTCACAAACAATTGAGGTGAAGGTTAAAAAACTTGAAGTTGCGGGGGAACTTTTGACCGGGATAGGAAGCGCTGGTGTTAAAAATGTCGGAGGGCTCCAATTTAAAATTGAAGATGAGGAAAAAGTAAAACAAGAGGCGCAAGAAAAAGCGATTAAAGAGGCAAAAGAAAAGGCGGAAAAGCTGGCTGACCAGCTCGGAGTATCATTAGTGCGTGTGGCTAATTTTTCAGAAAATGGGAATTACCCGATTTATTATGGGCGAGGCGGAGCTGTGGCCATGAAAGCGGAATTTGATACAACAACTCCTGCGCCGGAAATTCCAAGCGGGGAAAATCAAATTATTTCCAACGTGACGATTACGTACGAGATTCGGTAACGCGATACTAATATACGAATAAACACGAATGATACGAATAACATAACCCCGCCTCAGTTTTTTAAACTGGGGCGGGGTTGCGTTTTGTTCTCCAAAATGTTTTTATGGCTTTTGGCAATAACGCCAAGACGGGAGACGAAAATGAATGGCAGGACCCGACAACGAGGTGGTGCGACGGTGAGAGATTCTTACCGCCGTGCGAGAATGAAAAAGAAACCGGGAGGCGAGGTTCGAAAGCCCCGCGGCGACGGTAACGGTTGGTTGATGGTGATTGACGATGAAGAAAAACAACGTCCTCACCGCCCAAGACCGAGCACTGCACCGCAGGTCGTTGCTCGGCGCTAGCGCCAAGCGCAAACGAAGGCAGGGTTCACCCCTGCCTTTTCTATTTTTATAAAAAAGATTGACTTTGCGGTCTGGGTGAATTTGAATAGTAATTAATTGATCATTAAAGGGGGAAGGCCATGAATGAAATGTTAAGGCCTGGCCAGCGAATACGGGCGCGCACAATTTTGTGTGCAAGAATGCTCAGGCCCACAGGATGCGCCTCTGTGGATATTGTGCACCTCAGAAATCCCGTGGGGGAAATACTTGTTTGTCTATCCGACGACGAATTCCACTGTATTTTCTGGGAAGTTCACCCCAATTTCCCGGACGGAACCGCCTTTTTTTATTTGGTTTACGGGGGTTTTTAGGAAAAGACATAAATTTGACTAATGGTCAATTATACGATATAATACCAGTTAGAGTAGTTGGCGCTAACCCATCTGGCGCTTAATTGAAAATTTTCCGAGCAATAAGATGGGGCTCGGATGAGGAGAGTTGGGATGGCAAGGAAAAACCGTGAAGAAAAAGGAGCGGGTGGCTTCCAAAAAATCAAGAAGGGAGGAGGACGCCACGGCGATGGAGAAGTAGGCGTAAAGTGTGGCGGGAGCAAGACCAGATCAACCTGCGACCCGCGCCTGACACCGGCGGAGGCGGCCGATTTGGAGAGGTCGCAACGGGTTTACGTCGGCCCCTTCTTCGGCGATGACAGCAAGCAGGAGCCGAAACACGGGGGTCTCAAAGCTCTCGTTAGCACGGCTGGGGTGGAACCCGATTACACCCCGAAGAAAAAGAAGAAGGTTTCCCGGCTTCTCCAACAGCCCAAGAAGGAGGGGGTGAGGGTGGAGCCGAAAAACTCGACTCCCATTGTAGACCCAGGGACGGAGGAAAAAATGAGGCGGTTGGCGAAGGCGAACTACATTCTGTGGGTCGCCAGGCAAAAAGAAAAAGCGGTCTCCTCCGTCACGAAATTTCTCCTCGAGGAGCCGGGAGTATACGGTTTCCCACGCAAGGGGCCGGCGGTTCTCCTCGAAGTTTCGGAAGTCGTCAACGCAAGGAAGATCGCTCTCTTTGCGGTTGAGGAGGGGAACTCGTTCTACGAGACCCTTCACGGCTTCGAGGGGGTCGGATTCAGCTACGCTGTCCTCCGGGGCGAAGCGCGCCTGCTGGAAAAAGTGAGGAAAAGCGGTCTAATGCCTTTTTCAGCAGTCTGTCTTCCTCAAAATCTCCGTTACAATTTT
>CAYHJR010000038.1:0-9179 GCA_964357075.1 uncultured Candidatus Saccharibacteria bacterium | reverse complement strand
TGGTCATAATCGCTCCAAATGGTAATTTTTTCTCCTTTCTCTATTGAGTTCAGTATGCGTTTAACCGCCTTTTCCATATCCTTTATCAGAAACGGGTCGTGAATATGATTGTCGTATGATGGGTTTAGAAATTTTTCAGCTGATTCTCCGTCAATAATTCCGCGCGAGTGGAGTAAGTCGCGAAGTAATTCGGGGTAAACCTCCATGTTTTTATGAATTTTTTCCGATACCGTTCCTCTAAGTTTATACTTCCCCATCGGGAAATTTTACCCCATTAGAGATAATAACCCAAACAAAACAAGTTTGTTTGACCTCTAACGGGGCAAGCCATACAATATGCGAATGGATCCGACCTGTATTTTTTGCAAAATAGTCAAGGGAGAAATACCTTGCGAAAAAATTTATGAGAACGAGGAGAACTTGGCTTTTTTGGATATTAGCCCGCTTAATCCTGGTCACACTTTGGTTGTGCCTAAAGAACACTCACGAAACGTTTTGGAAATCAGCGAGAATTCCTATAAAGCCGTGGCCAAAACGGCACAAAAAGTAGCCAAAGCAATTATTGAGGGGCTCAAAGCAGACGGGGTAAATGTGCATATGAATAATGAAAGCGCCGCAGGACAAGTGGTCTTTCACACTCACATACATGTAATTCCTAGATACAATAATGATGGTTTTTTGCCGTGGCATAAAACCAACCATAGCAAAGAAGAAATTGCCGCCGCCGGAGAAAAAATAAAGTCTCATTTATAAATCTTAACTTGCTTTTTGCATTGCTATTTAGTAATACTTAACCCAGTCAAAAACTAGCGGGGGGTCAATTGTCATATCCTGAAAAATGGCTTCAATCCTTGAAAGATAGGTCTGACATAGTTGCTGTAGTAAAAAAATACCCAGGCCTAAAACTCAAAGCTATCAAACGAGAGGGGAAAGTTTTAGAGTACAGAGCTCTCTGCCCGTTTCACCAAGAAAAAACTCCTTCGTTCTTTGTTGTTCACAATAAACAGTTCTTTCACTGCTTCGGCTGTGGTGCACACGGAGGTGTTTTTACTTTCATAACCCGATATGAAGGGTTGACGCATGTGGCGGCAATTCGGAAGGTAGCAAGAATGTACGGCATGCGACTGCCATACAAACAAAAAGAAAAATTAAAGGCCTAACGTGCATACTGCCACGTTAGGCCTTCCTCATGAATCAAGGAGCCCCATCAGAAGGCAAACGGGATAGTGTCATCGAAGAGCGTTGGGGTCTTTAACGGTCCGATGGCTATCTTCCGTACCGACTATGCAAGACAATGCTACGCCTTCCTCGCAAATGCCTAGTACGAATACTCGTTTAGTTTAAGATACAGAAAAAATACCCAGTTAGCAATGTTTCCGTAATATCCCAACATCTCGAACAAAGATTGAAATTTCTAATTCATTATTTAATTCTTTCTTATTTAAGAGCTTCAATCCCAGGAAGTGTGCCTTTAGCTAGAAATTCAAGCATAGCGCCACCGCCGGTTGAAATAAAAGTGAAGCGCTCGGCCACGCCCAAATTTTCAATTGCGGCCGTGGTATCTCCTCCGCCGACAATTGAACGGGCCCGACTTTTGGAGAGCATTAAGGCCACTTCTTTGGTTCCGGCATCAAACCCCTTTTCATAAAATCCCAATGGCCCATTCCAAAGAACCATTCTGGCTTCCATTATATGCTTTCTCAATATTTCCAATGTCTTAGGACCAGCGTCCGAGACAATTTCTCGCGCCAAAATTTCTTTTGGGGAACGCACTACATGTCTATTATCAGTTGCTCGCACCACAACGTCACTCGGAATAATAATCTTGGGATTATTAATAATTTCTTCTGGCGGAATTATACCTGAAGTGATAGACCCCCCCACTTCATATCCTTTAGCTTTAAAAAAATCGTTTCCCAGAGCGCCACCCACAAAACAATGGTCCGCAATTTCTAAAAATTTTTTTATTAGGGGCTCTTTGGTTTCAAATTTGGCCCCGCCTAAAATAAAAAGGAAGGGGTGCGGCGGGTTGAAGGCATGGGACAGCTCTTCAATTTCTTTTTTAAACTGAAAACCCAAAAATCCCGGCAGAAATCTGGGAAAACCGACAATTGAAGCGTGATTTCGGTGGGAAACCGGAAAGGCCTCGTTGACATAAATATCGGCAAGGGATGAAAACTCCTTGGCAAATTCTTCGTAATTTTCTTTTTCACCTTTAAAGTAACGTATATTTTCAACCAAAAGCATTTCCCCGTTTTGCAATTCTTTTTTGGCTCTCTTGACCTCCTCCAAATTGGCTTCCACGAAAGAAACGGGAAAATTGTTCTTTATTTCCTCATATACGGGGCGCAGCGTGTCTTCGCCTTCGCTTTCAATATGGGAAACAGCGATTATTTTCGCGCCTTTGCCCAAAATAAATCTGACGCTGGGAAGCGCCGCCAAAATACGCCTATCATCCGCCACTTTGCCGTTTTTGACCGGCACATTAAAATCAGCGCGAAGAAGTATTGTCTGCCCGGAGATTTCACCTATTTGATCCAGAAATTTCATATAAGTACAAATCTACAAATGTCCACTAATGTTACAAATAAATTTCTTAATTTTTATTGAATTAAATTCGCAATGATTCGTACATTCGTATCATTCGATTTAATTCGTAGTAATTCGTATTATTTAATCTTTGAGATTGCCAACAAAATTTTATTAAAATTTTCGGGATTTAAGCTTTGATGTCCTACCAAAAGTCCGTCCACTTCGCCGTTTTTTACAATTTCGGCCGTATTTTCCGGCGCAATAGACCCGCCGTATAAAACCCTCACGCTTCTGGCGCTATTACCATAAACATCAATCAATACTTTTCTAATAAAAAGCGCCGTTTGATGTATGTCGTGCGAATTCATGGCATCTTTCGCTTCTTTGCCAATCGCCCAAAGCGGTTCATAAGCGACAACAATGTCCCTAGTCCCGCTTTTTCCAATAAGAGAAGTGGCGCTCAAAATTTGTTGCTTTAAAAAATCAAGGTAGGCGCCATGACTGTCCCGCTCGCCCTCGCCGACACAAACAATCGGCGTCAATTTCGCTTTTCTTGCGGATAAAACTTTTTTGGCAATCGCTTCATCGCTTTCGCCCTGCGCCCGGCGCTCGGAGTGGCCGATGATTGAAAAGCCGGCGCCGGAATTTTTGGCCATTTTTGCCGAAATTTCTCCGGTAAAGGCGCCTTTTTCCTCATAAAAAATATTTTGAACTCCCAGTGAAATATTTTTGGGCCTTTTTATTCTTGAAACTTCATTCCAAAAAATATTCGGCGGGCAAATCACCACTTCTACTTTTTTGGGCGCCTTTTTTACCACCTCTTTGCAAAGCAAAATCGCCTCTTCGGGGCTTTCGGGATTCATTTTCCAATTCGCCACTACTAGTTTTTTTGACATACAAAATTTAAGTACAAATCCACGAATGGCCACTAATACCACAAATAAACGGCTACGCCTACTACCAATCAACAAATGGCAACAAATGCTACGAATAATAATGCATTTTCCCGAATCTTATTCGTATCATTCGGTCTCACCGAGAGCATTATTTGTAACCATTTGTAAATTCGTATCATTTGGCTACCGCAGGGGCAAGTATTCGTAACCATTTGTATTATTGTAACACGGCCTCTGAATCCGTCCTCAAAAGCCAAAACCCACTTGAGGCCGAAGGTTATGAACGGCCTAGAAGCTAGGAACTGAAAGCTGGAAGCTATTTAATTTCCTGCCAGGAGAGAATGCTGTATTGATCCGAAGTTAGCGGAAAGGATGGTGGCGGAGCGTAAAGCAAATTGGCGTCATAATTTATATTTCGAATACAATATCCGCTCCCTCTCCAGAAAAGATCGGCACATTGGAAATTGGCGCCAGTCCAAGAAAAGCCATATTGCTGGGCGGTAGCAATCATACCGAAAAGAGTGATGGTATTTCTAGCATAAGTTGCTCCACAGGCCGGTGGGTAATTATAACGGCCCACTCGCCCTTGTTGAGCCACCATAGCGGCGTCAATTGTCAAAAAGTCGGCACTCAAAAGTCCGGCATTAAAATTATTTTCAGCAATCAAAGAAATTGTATCCTGGCCATCAAAATTGGTGTAAAGAAGATTATTATTGACTGTTATTTGTGATTGGATGGCTGGGTCAGTGCTAAAAATTGAGGCGGCAATAGTAACGCGGGCAGTATTGATTTGCCCCTCCACCCAAACGCGCCTGTCTTCCAAAAAAACTAAGCCGTTTCCTGGAATTGGGAAATTTCCCAAAAGGGTTTGGGCGCCAACACCCGGATCAATGCTCCAAGTAGCCCAACCAACAGCGGCATTGGTGCAACCATTAGGCGCAGGGAAAAGAGTGTTTACTCTGTATAAATCAAAAGTGTCATTCGTCTTAAGTAATACCCTGTAGCCGTTCGCACCGGACGAAGCCCTGTAAAACCCGGTGGGCCCCTGCGCTTCTGTTCTGATTGAGGCCATATCAGTCGTGAGTCCCGCAAAATCTATTGCCGGAACTGAAACCTGTCTCCCCGCTTCAAATGTGTCAGTGCGTGCCTGCAGTGGATTCGGCGCGGCTTCCAATGGTCTAAAGGTATCGTTGCCGGGGGCATTCGGTGGGGGCGGCACTGTTGGAGGTAGATTCGTGTGAGTGTGTACCCCATATTCATTCGCTCCCGCGTGAACAAGGTCGTTATAATCATTCCTATTGCTGGTAACAATATTGTGCGCCAAGCCATCAAGACGTATGCCACCATTGGAGTGAATTGGTCCAAATATTTCTGTGCCAACACCAAAGCGCATATTGGCGTTCGCCGCCACGGCATACTTTGCCCAAGAGGGCTTGGCCATTTTCGTTTCAATTCTCCTATAAACCGAAGAATAGGCGCTGACCACTCCTTTTGAACGAACAATAACAACGGTTGAACCGATTGGCGGCGGCACAATCTCAAGCGTGAATGCGCCGATAATGTTTCCGTCCTTATCTAAATAATCATGAACATAAGGGCCCGGAGAACATGGACCGGGATTACAGGTTCCATCATTAAAATCTCCCTGATTATGCGCCAAGTGCCAGCGATAATATTCAATCCCCGCTTCCGCAATTTGAAATGCTTGCTCTCTGTAAAACGCGTGACGGGCCGATTTAACGTTGGCTCCCGCCCAACCGACAAGTCCGGTCAAAATGACCACCGAAACGGCGGCAAAAACCAAAACCTGCGTCAGAATAATTCCTCGCGGCTGACTTTTGACCATTAACCATTGATACTTGGTAGTTATTTCTCTACCTCTGAATTTTATTTGTACCATTCGCATAAATTCGTATATTGGCATCGCGTTATAGGTTGTCTTTCAAATTGCGCAGAACAATTTGCGTCGTAACGGTGATAGGAACAGGGCTTCGGTTGGGGTCGCGCTCAATCACAATTGTCGCTTTAACAAGACGAACATCCGGAATATTGACCGGGGACAGCGGCGCAGTTGTTCCA
The DNA here is from genome assembly GCA_964357075.1 of uncultured Candidatus Saccharibacteria bacterium. Classification (GTDB taxonomy): domain Bacteria; phylum Patescibacteriota; class Minisyncoccia; order Phycocordibacterales; family JAKFXT01; genus JAKFXT01. Next base: position 3,672 of record CAYHJR010000038.1, on the reverse strand, counting down.
TCATAGTTTCTATCATAATACTGAAACAAAGGAGTGGCGCCGTTTGCCACATCGCGAATAATGGTTGAGGTATTAAACCCCCCAGTGTAGGAAAGAGGTCCGCCGCTTGGTTTTCTCACATCCTTATAAATTGTCTTGCCATCGCCGGAGAGATAGTAAATTACTTCTTCCTTGAGGCCATCGTTATCTATATCGCTATAAAAGCGAATTCTATTGTCCCCCGCTTCCGCGATAGGATAGGCCCCAACGCTTGAAGGCGAGGCGGTGCGCAATTCGGACGTCAATTGGCGCAAAACATTTCTGGCATCTTGTTGGGCGGTCAAAGAGCTTTGAATGGAGCCCGAAGTTTTAAAAACATCAACACTAAAGATGGCGATAACATTTATGACGAGCGCCAAAATACCAACTGTAATCAAAATTTCAAGCAAGGTTACTCCCCGATAATAATTTTTTGTTTCGTTTTTCATATTATTCCGATTGCAAGACAACGTCCTGATTCTGCCAATTCACACTGACGCTGATATTCCCGTTATATATTTGATAGCCGGTTTTGGTAACCGTAAAATCATAGTCGCCATTAGCCAGTCCGTCAAAAAGAACTTGGCCGGGAGGCACGCAAGCAGAAGTAAAAGTAAACGAAACATCGCTTACAACCGGCGTTACCAAAACGTCAGCCGTATTTAGAAACAGTTTATAACGCAAATACCTATTGCCATTGTTTGAAACATGAATATTCTGATTGCCGACTGTGTAATACGTGCCCACCGTACCGTCTGGCCCTTTAAAAGTCCAAACAGTTGAAATGTCATTAGTTGCGGCGGTTGCGATTTGGAAACGCACATTTGGGTCGCCTGTCAAAACCGGCTGATTGGTGGGACTCCAAAGCAATTGGTGAAAATTACTGCCCGAACCAGTATCAAAAGTTGATGAAATTAATTCCCCCGAAACGTAATAATTGCCGTTAAATTGACCCAAACGAAGCTCTCCTGGAGTGCTGTCATCAATATTACCGTCCCCGCTTAAATATTTAGTTTCATTATCGGCAAAATTTTGCTGCCCGCCACCGCCTTGCCAATTTGTTTGAGACAAAAATCCCTGATTGGTAATTTTTGTTTCATCATACCCCGCGCCATTTGTAAGATGAACCGAGGCGTCGGTCACCGGAAGCCCTGTTGCTCCGTCTTTGACAGTGACCAAAAGCGCCTGGGGATTTTTATTGGAAGCGATAAGTGTCACATCTTGGGAACTGTTCGGGGAAAGCGCGATTGGTAAAGGGGAAATAGTGCCGGCGAGGTCATAGGTGGCATCATTAAGGGAAATATTGTAAGTGTCCCATTCCATATTAGAGAGAGTGCTGGCGCCCGAAATATTCGTCGTTTGATTGGTTGAATACTTTAAAACCGGATTCCCTGCTGTTGTTCCAATCGTCTTTACTCCCGAAATGGAAAAACCCACATTAGGCAGAACTACACAATTTGACCGTAAAGTGGAAACATTTACAGTGCTTACTTTGTCAATTGCAAAACTCGTTTGCGTCACTTGCTGAAGCGCCACGGTTGAATGAGGTTTGACCGGTATTTCAACATCGGGTCCGTTGAGTTTATATGTCCTATCAGTCGAATACCCGGCTTTGCTTACAGTGATTTCGTAGGTATCAATCGCGGGAATGGTATCAATCAATTGAAAAACTCCCTGGTTATTTGTTTCTTCATTTATATTAACAACCGGCACTACGCTGTTGTTCACAATATGAACATTGACTTGAGTCACCGGCAAGCCGTTCTTGTCAAAAGCGCGAACAAAAAGAGAGCCGTTGGTGGAAGCCGCTTCCAGATTTTTGGGAGCGACGCGTCCGGTAAATATCATTGACGTAAAGTTTTTACAGTTTGCGCATTCAATTCTGATTTCAAGCAATTTATAATCCGATGGAGATAAATCATTCGGCACCTGGCCTATAAGCCCGTCAAAAGGGTCGTCCGTATTTCTAACAAAAGCGTAAACTTCAAAACTAATTCCATCACGAGTTAAATTTTGCAGCGCCGGAATTTTGCCGACCGGAACACCGGAAACAATACCGACGTCCGAGTATGGCAAGTTGCGCGCGATTTCAAACTGCTCATTCGCCAGGTTCGCCGCTACAATTTTCACGCGAGAAACCCGCACCAAATTTAAAAGTCCGGCGTAACTTTGATAAACCGAAAGCGCCACTATCAAAAAAACGGCCGTGCCGATAACAACTTCAACCAAAGACATCCCTGCTTGCCCCCCAAACTTTTTTTGACTAGGCACAAGTAATTTTTTAATAGCGTTTTCCATAATCTTCTATGCCCAATTTAATTTATGAAATCGCTAGAAAAAGTTAGGGGGGTTATTTAGATAGTATTCAGAACCGAATAAGTCGGCGAAATCATCGCCACCGCAAAAAAGCCGACGGCGCTGCCGATAAAGAGCATTAAAATCGGTTCTATTATTGTGGAAAGGTCCTTGGTTTTTTGGTCAACCTCATTTTCATAGAACTCCGCTAATTTCAAAAGCATGCCGGAAAGAGAACCTGTTTCATCTCCCACGCTCATCATCTCCCCTACCAAAACCGGATATATTTCTTCATGCTTCAGAAAAACTTCCGACATCGGAGACCCTTTCTGTATTATTTTTTCCGCTTCCTCCAACACTTCCTTATAGTAGGAATTTCCCAAAACATCCTTAGTGATTGAAAGCGCCATGATAACTTCAACTCCAGCCGTCAAAAGCGAGGAGAGAGTGCGGGCGGTTCGCGCGGCATAGGATTCCTGCACAATATTTCCAATAACCGGAATGCGGGGAGTGATATAATCAAAAGCGCGCGACCCTCTCTTGGTTTTAGCCAGCGCCATAATTCCGGCAATGCCGCCAAAAAGAATCAGAAAAAATAAAATCGTATGGTCTTGAAGAAAATCGCTCACGACAATTACCAGCTTGGTGGAAGTGGGAAGCTCCACCTTTAACTCCACAAAAGTTGCGGTTAAAGACGGCACCACGAAAATCATCATCAAAACCCCAATCCCAATCATAGCCATTACAATAATCGTCGGGTAAATCATGGCGCCCTTGATTTTCTTCATAAGCATATAATTTTTTTCCATTTGTTCCCCGACCACAAGCAAAGCATCCGCAAGGCCGCCACTTTCCTCCCCGGCTCTTACCATTGATATCAAGAGAGAGGAGAAAGTTTTTGGGTGCTTGGAAAGAGCCAGAGAAAAAGTGCTCCCCTTGCCGATTTCTTCATTGACTTCTTGTAAAATTTCCTTGAATTTTTGATTCTTGGTTTGACGCTCCATAATGGCGATAGCGCGCGACAGAGAAAGTCCGGCCGAGAGCATGGCCGCCACGTTTCTGGTAAACATTATTTTCTCCTGTAACTTGACCCGGCCGATAAAGGCGTTGATTCTATCCATCATTTCCTGTAATCCTCCCCTTGCAACTTCTTTGGCCGAAACCAATTTTCCGCCGCCCGCTCGCACTTGCTCATAAAGAGCCGTTTTTGTTACAGCTTCAAACTCTTTGCTTTCAATCTGTCCTTCCTTATTAACTATTTTTACTTTGAATTTTGGCATAAAAGTTAGCTTTTAGTTTCTAGCTGCTAGCTTCCAGCTTAGAAATCATCGCGTTAAGCATTTTGCCGATTTCAATTAG
>CAYHJR010000037.1:2149-9428 GCA_964357075.1 uncultured Candidatus Saccharibacteria bacterium | reverse complement strand
CTTTTTGTTCTTTTCCCCAATATTTTCTCGGTTTTGTTATTCATAGATACGTATCTATATGTATAATATATAGATACTTATAAATATAACATAAAACGACCGAACATCCATGAGAAACCGCCCAAATAAAGGCGCCGCGTTGCGCAGAGTAAGCAAGTTTTCGACCATTGAGAAGCGCGATGGTTCAATCGTGCCGTTTAACAGTTTAAAAATATTGGCCGCGATTGAAAAAGCGATGAAGGCCGCGGGTGAATTTGGCGAAAATGCCGCCAAAATGGTAACGGAGGCGGTTATCAAAGCGCTTTTAATTGAAAAATCGTTGAACAAAAAGTTTGCGCCGACGGTTGAAGGCGTACAGGATATTGTTGAACAGCAACTTATATTCAAAAAGTTTCCAAAAACCGCCAAGGCCTACATTATTTATCGCGAGAAACATTCGGAAATGCGCGCCTTTGCCACCGCGGCGTCTTTAGGATTGGTTGATAATTATTTGAGCGAATTGGATTGGCAAGTCAAAGAAAATAGCAATATGGGCTACTCTCTGCAGGGAATGAATAATTATATTTTTTCCGAAGTCAGTAAAACTTATTGGCTTCATAAAATATATCCGCAAAATATTCGTGACGCTTACAATAATGGAGACATTCATTTGCACGACCTTGGCAATCTTTCCGTTTATTGCGTCGGCTGGGATTTGATGGAACTTTTAACGGAAGGATTCCGCGGTGTGGCCGATAAAATAGAATCCGGGCCGGCCAAACATTTTCGTACCGCTTTGGGGCAAATGGTTAACTTTATGTACACCCTGCAAGGAGAGGCGGCCGGAGCGATTGCTTTTTCCAATTTTGACACATTGCTTTCACCGTTCATTCGTCACGACAATTTATCATATGAGGAAGTAAAACAATCTTTGCAAGAATTTATTTTCAATATGAATGTGCCGACTCGGGTTGGTTTCCAAACGCCGTTTTCCAACATCACGCTTGATTTGACGCCGTCTTCCAATTTCAAAAATCAATCGGTCATCATAGGCGGCAAACCGCAAAGTTCCGTTTACGGCGATTATCAAAAAGAAATGGATATGCTGAACAACGCTTTGTTTGCCGTGATGAGCGAAGGGGATGCTTCGGGCAGAGTATTTACTTTTCCGATCCCAACCGTAAACGTCACCAAAGATTTTGATTGGGAAAATCCGAATTTGCGGGGACTTTGGGAAATTACCGCCAAATACGGCATTCCTTATTTCAGTAATTTTATTAATTCGGATATGAAGCCGGAAGACACTCGGTCAATGTGCTGTCGTCTGCGCCTTGATTTGGAGGTTTTGGACAGGCGCGGCGGGGGGCTTTTCGGGGCCAATTCCCTGACGGGTTCAATCGGAGTCGTGACCATAAATATGCCGAGAATCGGCTATATTGCTAAGCAAAAAGGGGGAGAAAAGTCCAAAAAAGCCAAGGAAATGTTTTTCAAATTGCTTTTGGCGCAAATGGATATTGCCAAAGAAAGTTTGGAGATTAAAAGAAAGATGTTGGAAAAATTTGCCGAAGCCAACCTTTATCCCTATACCAGATTTTATTTGAGGAAAATCAAGGAGGCCTATGGCGCTTACTGGAAAAATCATTTTTCAACCATTGGTCTTGTCGGCATGAATGAAGCTACTCTCAATTTATTGGGAAAAGATATCGGCACAAGCCATGGTCAGGCGTTTGCATCGGAGGTGTTGGATTTTATGCGCAATCGTTTAATCCAGTATCAAAAGGAGACCGATAATCTTTATAACTTGGAAGCGACACCGGCCGAAGGCACGGCCTATCGTTTGGCATTGAAAGATAAAAAGCTTTATCCGGGCATTTTGATTGCCAACGAAAAAGAATATAAAAAAGGGGCCGAGCCGTTTTATACCAACTCCTCTCATTTGCCGGTGCAATACACGAACGATATTGTTGAAGCCCTAAATATTCAGGACGAATTGCAGACAAAATATACCGGCGGGACGGTATTGCATTTATTTTTGGGCGAAAGAATTGCCGATTCAAGCGCCGTGCCGAGGATGGTTAAAAAAATATGCGAAAATTATAAATTGCCTTACTTTACGATAACGCCGACATTCAGCGTCTGCAGCGCCCACGGATACGTAGAGGGTGAACATTTTTCCTGCCCCACCTGTAATCGCGAGTGCGAGGTTTATTCTCGCGTGGTCGGTTATTTGCGTCCGGTCAGCCAATGGAATGCCGGAAAACAATCGGAATACAAGGTGCGCGAAATGTATGTGCCCGATATTTCAACGAACAAAGTAATGGCGGAGCAATTTAAGACCTGAATAAAATGATATTCGGAGGACTTGAAAAATTTACGCTGATTGATTACCCGGGGAAAATCGCTTGTCTCGTGTATACAATCGGATGTAATTTCAGGTGTCCCTATTGCCACAATCCGGAATTGGTTGATGAAACGACGGAAATAAAAATTGAGGAGCGCGAATTTTTTGATTTTCTGGATAGAAGAAAAGGTATTTTGGAAGGCGTGGTTATAACCGGTGGTGAGCCGACGATTCACGCCGACTTGCTGAAGGTTATAAAAAAAATAAAAAAACGCGGGTTTTTGGTAAAACTTGATACTAATGGCACGAATCCGGAAATGCTCAAAGAGGGAATAGACAAAGGACTGATTGATTATGTGGCTATGGATATAAAGTCGCCGCTTTCAAAATACGCCGAAGTGGCGGCTCGGCCGGTTGATTTCGGGGCGATAGAAAAAAGTATAAATATCCTTTTGTCTTCGCCTGTTGAATATGAATTCAGAACGACCGTTATCAAAGGACAGCTTTTACCGGAAGATATTGAGAAAATAGGGGAGGAAATAAGGGGCGCCAAGCGATATTATCTTCAAAAATTTGTGCCGACAAAGATTTTGAATCCGCAGTTTATAAAGAAAACAACCTATAGCGAGAAGGAATTTTTAGATTTTAAAGAGAAATTAAACAATTATGTCCAATTTTGCGCCATTAGATAATAAAAGAATCCACCCGCCAAATTTTTCTAGAACATATTTTTATATATAAGAATTATATGATGAACTACATCCAGAACAATCAAAATACCTCTTTCGCTGATACGGGAAAAGTTAGGCGGGTAAATTTGGATTATGCCTCCACTACGCCTTTGGATAGGACGGTTTTGGCGAAGATGTTGCCCTATTTTGGTCCGGAGTATGGCAATCCTTCTTCGCTCCACCAAAGCGGGCGAAAGGCGAGGGCGGTAATTGAAAAGATGAGGCGTGTAGTGGCGGAAGTTCTCCGTTCGCTTCCGGAAGAAATAATTTTTACCGGCTCCGGCACCGAATCAAACAATTTGGCGATTTTGGGCGTGGCCAGGAAAAATCGCCAATTCGGCAATCACATTATAATTTCCGCAATTGAACATAAATCTATTTTGGAATCCGCCGAGCTACTTTTAAACGAAGGACTTGAGGTGAGCGTTTTGCCGGTTGATAAATACGGCCTCATTAATGTGGAGGAATGTTTGAATCTTATAAAAAAAGAAACTATTTTAATTTCGGTGATGTATGCCAATAATGAAATCGGCACAATAGAGCCCATAAAAAAACTTGCCGATTCCCTAAAGAAACGGCGAGGATTAAAAAGTTTTCCGCTTTTGCATACTGATGCCTGCCAGGCGGCGGGATTTTTGACATTGGATGTCTCATGGTTAGACGTTGATTTAATGACTTTGAACGGCTCAAAAATTTACGGCCCCAAAGGTGTGGGAATTTTGTATAAGAAAAAAAATGTAAGTATTTCACCGATAATTGTCGGAGGCAATCAGGAGAATAAAATGCGGGCCGGAACCGAAAGTGTGCCTTTAATTGTTGGTTTCGGCGAAGCGCTTTGCAAAGCGGATTTTCTGCAAAAAATAGAATCAAGGAGATTGACTCTGTTACGGGATTATTTTTTGCAGAATTTGTTTGCGAAAATTCCTAACGCCGTCTTAAACGGCCACGGAGAAAATCGTTTGCCGAACAATATTAATGTTTCAATTCCCAATATCGAAGGGGAGTCAATATTGCTGATGTTAGACCAACTTGGCATTGAGGTCTCAACCGGCTCGGCTTGTTCCTCAAATGATTTGAAACCGTCTCATGTGCTTTTGGCAATCGGGCAAAGCCCGGAATTGGCGCACGGGAGCATTAGGTTTAGCTTGGGAAGATGCACCACTAAAGAAAATTTGGATTATGTTTTGGAGGTTTTTCCCAAAATTGTGCGGAGATTAAATTCTATGTCGGCCTTAACTATTAACCCCGTTAGAGAATTTGCGCCGAGTATTACTCCAAGTGTCCATAATGATAAACGCAAATCTCACCAGCCGAGTGAGGGGACGTTCTCTAATGGGGTAAATGTATGAAAAAAAATCAGACACAGTGCGATGTGGGCGGTGTTGAGAATTGGCTTTACAGCGATACTGTAAAGGAAAATTTTTTCAATCCGCAGAATCTGTTGCTTGATGAAAAGAATTATGAGGCCGACGGGGTGGGGGTTGTCGGCTCGCCTTCTTGCGGCGATATGATGGCGGTTTGGCTGAAAGTTGACCCAAAGGGAGAGAAAATTACCGAGTGTAAATGGCGCACTTTCGGCTGTGCTTCGGCCATTGCCTCAACCTCGGTAATGTCCGTTATGGCGACCGAAAATGGCGGTATGACCCTTGGTAGAGCCAAGAAAATGACTCCAGAAGCCATTATTGAGCGATTGGGAGGATTGCCCGACAGGAAGTATCATTGTTCGGTTTTGGGGCATTTGGCACTTCGGGAAGCCATAAAGGACTACGAGGAAAATTATGGCGGTAATATCGCAAGATAAGTACATTGTTCGGGAAAGAATAGCCGAAGCGCCCGGGGTTTTTACTTTGAAAATGTCGCGTCCCGACAACACCATTCCCCAATATTTTTCGGGGCAATTTATCAACATCTATTTTCCGGAGCTTAAAACTCCGGAAGGAAAAGCGTATAGCATTTCCAGTTACCCGAAAGAGAAAACGCTTAATATAACAGTCAAAGGAATGGGAGAATTTTCCAATCGTCTTTCCGCGCTTAATCCCGGGGACACCGTAAGCGCGTCATCTCCCTGCGGATATTTTTTCAGCGAGTCATTAGACAGTCCTTTAATTTTAATCGGGGCGGGAATCGGCTTGGCGCCGTTTAGAAGCATCATTTTTGATGCAATTGATAAAAATCCCAAAAGAGAAATTTTTCTTTTTTCCAGCAATCGCACGCAAAATGATATTATTTTTTGGGAAACATTGAATGAGACGTTTCCCAAACACAAAAAGTTTAATCAAAAACATTTCATAACTCGTGAAGAGAAAATTCCCAAAGGAATGGTTGAAGGCAGAATAAAAACGGATGTAATTTTGGAATCCGTCAAAAATATTTCTGAACCGGAATTTCTGATTTGCGGTTCAATTTCTTTTGTCAGAGACATTTGGCGCGCTCTAAAAGAATCGGGAATATCCGAGGAGTCAATGTATACTGAGGCCTTTTTCTCACATTGATTAGAAATTAAAATAAAAGACGGGAAAGCAGGCGAAGAAGACGGCAATGATTTGAATTGATAAAATAGGAGTTATAGATGAATCTAATTATAAAGATATACAAAAAGCGGTCATAGATCTTTGCAATCTATAACCGCTTTTTATATTTGTCTGCCCTATTGCTAGGGCGAGCCCGAAGGCGTTTGTATCACAAGTATATATTAAGGGGATAAGAAGTCAAATTAATAGCTTTACGCTAGAAAAATTGAAAAGGAGAGGAGAAGCGCAAGTCCGGCGTCGGGTGGGGACGCCCTAGCGGAAATGTCCAAGGCTCAAAACTATTTTATTAAAAAATATGGTAGTTGTGGAAAAGTCTATATACTTATATAAATGATTTTGATGTGAAATAAAACCAAGCCACTGATCACATGGCCTGGTTTATGGGAAGCGAGCCTAACGGCTCGCTTTTACTCTACTGTGCTAGAAGTCTTGCGATAGGCGTAGACAAATCGCGTAGTACGATCACCTCCACCTGGGCCACCATCAGTCTTAAGCTGGTCAATGAAATATTGTTCCACTTCCCGTGCCGCGTCAGATGATAGTGCCTCGCAATAAATCCATGCTCCGCTCTGTTCGTTAACACAATGGTCAACAAACAGCCGTTGTTTTGGGTCGGAAGCAATGCCGACATACCAATCACTGTATTTGGTGCCTGAAAATTTTGCGATATAAGCCTTGATGTCAGCTATAATGTCTTGTTTGTTCTGAGCCATGGTCTTATCACTGGTTAATAATTGTTCCGTCGAATCCGTAGTCTCTAGAAACTACCGGAACAGCTATATTTTACGCCGCTCTTTTCAATAATGCAAGTGTAAAATCAAGTTTTGTTCAATAAGTTGTCAACAGTTGACGGTTGACACCCCTATCAGCTATAATTGACACATGATGCATCCAACCCAACAAAAACTTTTAGAACTTTCCCAACAGTACGATCTAAAGAAGATGGGGCTTCGACAAATCGGTAAACTTATTGGCGTAGATCACCCACAGAAAGTTAAATTTCATTTGCAGAAAATTGGTCTTCTTGATGGTGGAAAGAAAAAAAGATCTTACTCAATAAAATCTCCGTTACTTGCAAAAGCTAAAAGTCTTATTTCAATACCTATTCTTGGTTTAGCAAATTGTGGTGATGCAACAATGCTTGCCGAAGCACGCATTGAAGGAACTCTTCCCATTTCAAAAAAACTACTTCCAACAAATCATCCGGAAAATCTCTTTGCCGTAAAAGCGGTCGGAATTTCTATGAACAAAGCCAGTGTCAATGGAAAATCTATTGAGGATGGTGATTATGTAATTGTTGATGGAGAAGATAGAAATGTAAAAACAGGAGATTATGTCCTTTCAGTTATTAGTGGGCTTGCGAACATTAAAAGATTCTCTGAAGATAAATTACATAGACAGATTGTTTTACAATCAGAATCAAGCCATTTCTTCCCACCAATTCATATACACGAGGACGACCTCGATGAGTATTTAGTGAATGGGAAAGTCATTGAGGTTATCAAACAATCGCAAGAGAACGAATACCGTTATGAACCAATTGGAAAAATGTTATAATAATACTTTATGTTGAAAACAAGTAATGTAAAACATCTTGAGAAATTAGAAAATGATTATAAAAATCATAAACTTTCTGATGTTGTAATTCTATCTTTGCCGATTCATAAGAATGATATTCTCAACCCATTTATAGAAAA
>CAYHJR010000037.1:0-2049 GCA_964357075.1 uncultured Candidatus Saccharibacteria bacterium | reverse complement strand
GGTGCTGGTGTTTCTGATGTGTGGCGAGATTTCTATAAAATTAAGACAAAGAAAAAAGATCCTGATAATTCAAATATAGATTTAAATATAGTTGACCCTTTAAAATCATCCATTGAGATTAAAGGAGTAGGTTTGCCTGAAAATGTTAAGGCGAGACTACTTTCATTAGTAGAAAGTAAGAAAAAAAATGTTTTGATATTGAATGTTGATAAAAATTTGTTATTGCCCATTTCAAACAAAAAAGTTTCCGCTAACAAAAACCCAGTTGTCAAAATTTTCGATTCAAAAGAGATTACGGATAAAGTCATCCTAGGTGACTGTATCGCTGAAATGGAAAAACTTTCTAAAAAGTACCCGGAGGGTATTTTCGATCTTGTTTTTGCTGATCCACCCTACAATTTGAAAAAAGATTATAAAGTCTATGATGATACATTAGCTGAACAAGAATATATTGATTGGTGTAATAAGTGGCTAGAACTTTGTGTTCGTCTTACAAAACCGACAGGAAGTATTTTTATACTTAATATACCAAAATGGGCACTTGAGCATGCTAAACATTTAAATAAAATTTCATATCTACAAAATTGGATTGTCTGGGAAGCTTTGTCCACACCAAAGGGGAAAATTATGCCCGCCCACTATTCATTATTATATTACACAAAAAATCATAATGGCTTTACATTTAATCAGTCTAAAAAGATTGACCATTTAAGTTATTGTGTACGAAATAGTTGTGTCGAGTCACGGAATCATGGTTTATTTGAAAATAGTTACAAAGTTGAAGTTTCAGATTTTTGGTCAGATTTACACAGAATCAAGCATAAAAAAGACAGAGATGATCACCCATGTCAATTACCGGATAAACTCATGGACAGAATTATAAAAACTTTTTCAAACAAGGGCGATTTAGTTTTCGATCCTTTTGCTGGAGCAGGAACAACTGCAATTAGAGCTATCATTAACAATAGAAAATACACAACAATCGAGATCGATCCTTCATACAAGGAAATAACTCAAAGAAAATTAAATGAGATAAAAAAGAATGGAGATGTCAAGAGAATTTCTGTTAGCAAAAAGACAAAATCTATATATTCAAAAAAATATTTGGAAACGAAAGCTCAAGAATTATCTGTTTCTCTGGGTAAAAAGCCGACTTTAGATGAGTTTGTCAGAACATTCTCGTTAGACATGAGAGAAATTGTGAATCTCTACGATAACCCGGAAAGGGTTTTAAAAGCAGGTAGAATTGGTTTAATTAATTCTACTAACTAGAACTTGAGATCATTGAATATTTTCCTTGCTTCTTTTTTAGGAATATTTTTTAAGTGTTTTTTGATTATTCTAATTGATCGATAAATCTCCGTTTTCTTAAAAAGTGACTGAAACTGATTAAACGATTTTACTGTAGAAACTTGATTAAAGTCTTTTGGTCTCAAGTTGCCGTCTTTTTCTCGATACCTTAGTAATCCATCTCTATTAAGTGCTAGGAACTCATAAAATGGAGCAATTTTTACATCAAGAATTTCTTTTTTGGTATTGAAATTATATTCAACAAATACATAATAAATATTTTGACCACCAAACTTTTTGATTTTGGTTTGCCAAGAATTAAGAGTGCCCATATCATTATTACTATTTTTACACGTTACCCATTTATTTCCCTTTTTCCTAGAATGATTGCCGGATTTTACTTCTATGGCCAAAGTGTTAGATAAAATTATTTTAAGATCAGGAAACTCATTTTTATTTTCAGCCCTATGAAAATCAGCATCATTTTTTATAAGATGTTTTTCCTTCAAAATTTGAATTATCTCATCGATTAGATAATCCTCAATATCTGTGCCAAATGTTTTGTAACTAAAATCCCTACCTTTAATTACTTTTTTAAGGTGATTTAATATTCTCCCTCTAGATGATTGTAATGTTTTTATTACCATAAAATTATTTAACAAAGTAATCTAGGGATTTTTTATAAAGTTTTGCAAACTCTTTAAGTTGCAAAACATCAAATCGTCTTTGACCAGATTCTATTTTTGAAAGGTAAGACTG
>CAYHJR010000036.1:0-9665 GCA_964357075.1 uncultured Candidatus Saccharibacteria bacterium | reverse complement strand
AAATTAAGGTTGAAACCGCCATCGCTAAGGGTAAGAAAAAATACGACAAACGCCAAGCGATAAGAAAAAGAGATACGGATAGAGAAATCAGGCGAACTTTGAAAAACGAATAAAGTTAGTATGTAGTATGCAGTATTTGGTATAGAGAAAATATGATCAGAAGCTTCAAAGATCTACACGCATGGAGAGAAGCTCATGAGTTGGTGTTGTTGGTGTACAAACTGTCTAAAAAATTTCCAAAAAAGGAAAGTTTCGCGTTAACCAGTCAAGTAACACGAGCAGCGGTGTCTATAACATCAAACATCGCCGAGGGTTTTGTAAAAAATAGTAGCAAAGAAAAAATCCATTTCTACACTATCGCTCGCGGATCTTTATCTGAAATTGAAAGTCAGTTTGAAATTGCTAAAGACCTTGGTTACACAAACAGTAGCGATATTAAATTAATAGAAGAAAAAATAATTATCGTTTCAAAATTGATATCAGGATTAATAAAATCTGCGCCAACAAAATAAATCTCTACCACATACTGTATACTATATACGGTGATACTATATACGGTATACAACATACAAACCCACGGGGGTGCAAGGCATCGACATGAGGACTGATTATGTAATATGCAATGGAAGCTGTGGTAACTTCTGAAACTGCCACAATCGATACGTGTAAACGCATCAAAGAAATCGCCCTACTTTGTAGGCAACGACTTTCAATTCGCTTACGCTTTAGCCTAAGCGACGTCCGCCTCTTGATTTCTCTAGAGAGAACCGGATGACATTAGAGAATAGGATAATGAATTTTTTCGCTCATTGTCCAAAACAAAGAAAATCGACGAATGTAACATCTTGAGTATTCTTAGTTACTTTTGTCTAAACAAAATGAATAATCTAACATTGTAAATTTATTACATTTTCCCTTATGCACATGGATTCAATTTCCATCACCTCCACAAAAATAAGGAGTATAGCGACTATATTTTTGTAGGATGCCGTGAGCATACACGGCGCCACAAACTTTAAAACATTAGCCCCGAAAGGGGCTTTTGTTTTTTAGCCATCAGGTGTTTTTTCAAATATCTCTTCCCCCCCATACTACCATATATGGTAATGCGTGGGAGAGACATTTTTTTATTCAAAAAATGTTATCATTTTTTACAACTGTTCTTAAACCCACGGGAGGTCACGATGACCAAGTCTATCGCAAGCAAAAAAAATGGACTGCGGAAAAGGCAAAAACAGTATCCATGGTCTGTCGTCAGTGTGTATCTCTTTGAGGGATGCCAGCCAAGCACCCTCCGGGCCAGGCGCTTTTCGGAAAAGCGCCTGCGATCAATCTGGAAGGACGTTGGTAATCCAGATCGTGCTGACCTCTTGCGAGCGCTGGAGAACCAAGTTGCCAGTATCTACGCCATGAAAGTGGCAACGGCTGGATATACAGCCGTGGGGCAATTCGTGAAGATCTACGACAATTGGGCTATGACAATTGTTATCCCAATTGAAGAATCTGCCATTTGCTTCTACACTCGGCCCGAAGTAGGCAAGGCTGAGCTGGTGATTCATTACTGCAACCACAAAAAGAACAATGCCAAGAAAAGTGCCGCCATTCTCAAGGCCTTCATCAAGGAGTTCAGGCCAAGAAAAGTTAGGCACCTAGTCAAAAAAGATATCGAATAGCTAATTGGCCGGCGAGCGCAAGCTCGCCGATTCTTTTTTGCACAATGCTATAATTGTTTTCATGAAGCAATTGATTTTATTCCCTCTGTTCGCTTTCCTTTTCCCCATAACACTCCTCGCCAATGATTTGCAATTACAATCCGGTCCGGTCGGCGCCATTGTAACTTTGAAACCGGAAAAAATTGTGGCGGAAGAACCCGCATCCCTTTGGCTCAAATTTTCGGATAGTAGGGGCCTTCTCACTTTGAAACGCTGTTATTGCAGAATTAAAATTATTGACGATAAGGGAGAGGTGGTCATTGATTACAAAATAGAACAGGATGACCGCTACATTGAAGAGCGCGCCAAAGAAATTCCCCTAACATTTCCCAAAATAGGAAACTACAGAATCACAGTTTCGGGCATTTCAACAAATAAAGTTTTTGAGCCGTTTGAGATTAAGGGGGAAATAAGTGTTACCAAAAGACATATTTATGAATCGGAAAAGCGCTGGCAAAATCTCAAAAGAACAATTGTTTCCTATGTAATCCCGGTTATAGTATTTCTGATGGTATTTGCCTTTGGTTTCAAATTCGCCATCAAAAAAAGATAGCTCCAAAATCCCGCCCTAAGGCGGGATTTTGATTAGTTTTTATATCCTTTTACGTAAACGGAGCCGTGTTCAGTTTTTATCCCAGCTACAACAATCACATCGGTAACTCCCTGACTTTTAAGTTCTGCCAAACGAGTGTCTGAGGTGGCGCTTTTGGGAATTTCCCACTGCATTCTCATACTAGAATCATTGGCCACTTTTTGCGCTGATTTTATATTTGTAGCACTTTTATCGGGTAAACTTACATCAAGACACGTGCCATAGCGATGACAGGGGTCAGAGTGGTCTGCCACTGGAGGCCACAATTCGGAAGCCTTAATATCTAATCCTGCCGTTTTAGCATTACTAAACATTAATTCCACATTTGATGCAATCGCAGGATTTACCTGACACTTTCCTCCAGAACTTTCTCCTTTACAAGCATTGCCATTTGTCGGGACATTAGATGAGAGAACGACACAGCCGGGACAATCTTGTGAAGTAACAGGAATATTTGACAGCCCGCCTCCTTGAAAAGTTGTAAAATCCATATTGGGAACTGGGTAATCAAAACACTGAATTTTAAACCAGCGATTTTCTGCGCCTGTCGGCATGTCTGATGTTTTAACCAAAATATTTAACACCGCAATCACAGCGCTCCAGGCCAAAAGAACCCAAAGAAAACCTATCAAAACATCTTTCAAAAGTTGTTTGGCTTGTTTGCGCGCTTCTTCGTTACCCGCTTGCGTAACCAGACGAATTCCCGCCCAAGCAAAAAGCAAAGTGGCAACCGGAGCGGCCAGTTGAACGACAATAAAATTAATAACGCGCTGAATCAGTTCAATAAGGTGGCAAAATTGGCATTGAGATGTAAGTTTTCCGGTTACGGGATCCGTCAGTCCGCAGGGAACAAGTGAGGTTTGCGCCAAAATCAGGGTTGGAGAAAAAAGTATAATAAAAACAATAAAAAAATATAACGCTTTCTTCATGGTCTCGTAATTATATCACGCGCGTTGGCGGAAAAATCGGCACTGGGGAGATACTGGCAAAGGACAGAGCTTTATGTTAAGCTCTTTCTAAATTTCCTAAATTAATAGGTAATTAAAAAAAATAATCGTTGAGTACGCTATTTAGAATAAACCAAAATATCAGGGTAGGAGAACTGCGCGTCATAGACGAAACCGGGAAAAACCTGGGGGTAATATCTTTAAGGGAAGCGCTTGATTTGGCCGAAAAGGCCGACCTAGACCTAATTGAGATATCGCCCATGGCGACCCCTCCTATTGCCAGAATCGCCGATTATGGTAAATTCCAGTACGAACAGACGAAAAAACAAAAGGAAATAAAGTCCAAAGCCAAGGATATTGAGACCAAAAGTGTCCAAGTTAAAGTGGGCACAGGCGAGCATGATTTGGAACTAAAGGCCAAAAAAGCGTCCGAATGGCTCTCGGAAGGGCATCGTGTTAAAGTAGATCTCTTTTTGCCGGGACGCACCAAATATATGCAAGAAACGTTCCTTAAGGAGAGATTGGGGAGAATTCTGAAATTAATTTCCATCCCCTACGGAATAGCGGAAGCGATAAAAAAAGGACCGAAGGGATTGACTATGGTAATAGAAAAGAAAAAATCATAGAAAACAACGAGCGAAGCGAGTATGTTTTCTTGATCCCTCACTTGCTAAGACAGAAAAAATTGATAGGGTTATAAAATTATCAGAAAGTACCACGATTAAAGTAAAGTAGAAAGATTCAGCAAGTGGGGGATGGTGATTTTTATAATCGCTTCGCTCATTAAAAATCAACCATGAAATCAAATAAATCATTTCTTAAGAGAGTAAAAGTTACCAAAAACGGCAAGCTTATATCGCGCCGCGCTGGCCAGAATCACTTTAATGCCAAAGAAAGCCGCCGAAATCAACTTGGCAAAAAACGCACGGCGCATTTTCAAATTTCAAACAAAGCCAGAAGCCGGTTTTTCGCGCACGCAAAATAGCTGTCAGAATCTAGTTTTCAGCTGTCAGCTTAAAGAAATTTAGAAATAAGAAATTAATAACTAATAAAAAAGCTAGAAGCTGAAAGCTGAAAGCTGAAACCTAATCATGAGCCGAGTTAAAGGAGGAGTAAACACGCTTAAAAATAGACGTAATGTCTTGCGCAAAGTTAAGGGATTTCGCTTCGGCCGATCCAAAAAGGAAGCCGCCGCTTATGAGGCCTTAGTGCACGCCGGCAAATACGCCTTCGCCCATAGAAGGGACAAGAAAAATGATTTTCGCCGCCTTTGGAATGTGCAAATCGGGTCAGTCCTTAAACAGAAAAATATGTCTTACAGCAAATTCATCGGCGCCATGAAAAAGAAAAATATTTTACTGGATAGAAAAATAATGGCGCATTTAGCGGAACACAAACCGGAAAGTTTCAATCGTTTGATTTCCGAAGTTACAAAATAGTTTCTGGCTTCCGGCTTTCAGCTTCTAGCTTTTTCTTAATTAAACCTAAACAAAAACCTTTCGATATATCGAAAGGTTTTTTGTTTTAAAATCAACGACTAGGATCTTACATTATTACATTGCCGCTTTTGCCGGAATATCCGTCATAATTTCTATAAACTCTGCTGGATACCGATTTTTCTTTCTTAATCAGCTCAATAACCTTTTCTACCAGGCGTTTTGGATTATCGTCAAAAATAATTTTTTCATTTATTCTGTGCCCTTTGGAAATTATATCTTCAATGGTCTCATCGGTCTCCCAACTGCCGCGCAAAATCCCGATCGGCTTGCCGTCTTCATAAGCAACCGTAAATTCATTAATAGTGCCAATTCGGCCACAGCCGATAATAACCGCGTCCGAAGAACGGGTCAGCATTAAATTTCTTCCTGAATAGCCAAAGCCGGTAAATACCGCGAGGTCAATATAATCTAGCGGTAAATGATACGTATCCCTATGTTCTTTCTCGGTTGAAGCGGGTGAAAAACCTATTGAAACACCGCCGGCTTCTTTGGCGCCTTGCGCCGCCCAAGTCGGAAAACCGGTTGTCGCCCCCGTTATAATAATCCCACCATGACCCACTATCTCTTTGCCGATTTCTTTGGCTTTGTCATAGGCATCTAGTCCGCAATGACCGGTTTCCGCGGCGCCCGAGACGCAAATCTTGAATTTAGAAACGTATTTGTCAGTTGGCTGCATAGAGAAAAATTGTAGCACAAATTATTTTATCTTGCCCCCGGCTTACACGCATAATTTTCTGCTGAAAATTTGCTCTGCTCGCGCCAGTCGCGCTGCGCAAGGTGCGCCAATGGCAAGATGGGGATATTGGGAAAAAAGATATAACACAAGTATTTATATTTGCGCTTTTACTGCTTCCAAGAAGCATGAGTCTCTTACCATAATAAATTTTCCATCATAAGTAGTGGGCTTACTTTGTTTCATCAAATCAAGCGCTTCATCCAAAGTTACCCACATCCCCTGAAACCCTTCGTCAATTTCACCTTGTTCAAAATCGGGATTTCCCTTGGAACCATCAACCCTTGCTGTATAACAGCTTGACACCTGTCGGAGACTATTTTGATTACGATATTCTATTATTTGACCTACTTCACCTTCAACTTTAACACTGCAACCCATTTCTTCAATACACTCTCTGTGTAAAGCTTCAATCATATCCTCACCTTCTTCAACTCCACCACCAGGAAGTTTGTAGTAACCTGATTTTGATACATTTAGAATAGCTACATTTTTCTCTTGATCAAAAATAATGGCCCGAGCCGCTTTTCTTTCTTTATATTCTTCTACTTCTATACCCGTTTTTAATTCTGGAAAAATATCGCTATCTTTTATAGTTTTTAATAATTTCATAAAAATATAACCGTCTAAAATTCTAAAACATATTGCTTGCCTTTTTCCGGCATTATGGCGTCCACCCCAAGATAATCGCGCAACCTTTGGGTTAAAAACGAAGCCGCTTTTGGTTCTCCCATAACTACAAAAACTTTTTTGACCGTACTTTGGCACTTTGAAACGAACTCAATCAAATGGTCGCTGTCTTTGTGCGATGAAAAACCGAGAATGCTTTCTATTTTAGCGCGAACTTTTATTTTCCTGCCTTCAATCATAACCTCGCGATTCCCCTCATAAAGACGCCTCCCCAAAGTGCCCAGTGATTGATACCCGACAAGCAAAATCGTGCTCTTAGGGTCATTCAGATAATTCTTCTCATGCTTCGTAACGCGTCCTCCGGCGGACATGCCGGAACCGGCCAAAATTATTTTGGGATTTTTGTCTTTCTCTATATTTTCCGACTCATCGCGATTTTCCGTAAACTGCAATTTGGGGAAATTGAAAATATCGTCTCCGTCTTTTATTTCTTTTTTAATCGCTTCATTAAAATTTTTCTGTTCGTGGCGATATATTTCTGTAACTTTGCTTGCAAGCGGAGAATCAAGAAAAACAGGCACCGACGGCACAAGGCCGTCTTCAATTAGATTATTCAGAATATAAAGAATATTTTGCGTACGCTCCAAAGAAAAGGCCGGAATAACAACCGTCCCGCCCCTTTGAATTGTCTCTTTGATTATTCTGGCAAAGCGATTCCTCTTTTCTTCGTGCGTCTCATGATTCCTGTCGCCATAAACACTTTCCATTAAAAGATAATCTATTCCCTCGGGAGATTCCGTCTCCTTGAGCAATGGGGCCGGCGAATTGCCTAAATCCCCCGTAAAAAGCATCTTTTTGCCTGCCTGCGCCAGGCGACCTTGCGCGGCAGGCAGGCCGCCATATCTGATTTCTACCATTGCCGAACCCAAGATGTGCCCCGCGTCTTTCAGGTAAAACGAGACTCCGTTTTGCAAATTTTTCTCTGTTCGGTATGGCACTTCCTGCCAAAGAGAAAGGGCTTTCTCTACATCCTTGTCCTCATACAAAACACCAATACCGCGCTCAGAGGCCTCGCGCTTCAATAGAGAAAGCGCATCGCCAAACATCACCTCGGAAAGTAGTTTTGTCTCGCGGGTAGAATAAATAACACCCCCGAAACCGTCTTTAACCAATTTGGGAACACGCCCAATATGATCCATATGCGCGTGAGTTACCAAAAGCGCGCCTATGGTTTTTGGATCGTAAGCAAATGCTTCGTAATTTTCTGATTCCGAAAATTTGTCTCCTTGGCGCAAACCGCAGTCAATCAACATCTTAAAATCCTCCGCTTCCAGCAGAAAATTAGCTCCTGTCACCGAATCAACTCCCCCGTAACAAGTGAGATTGAGAGAACTCATTTTATCTTTATGAAGTTAGCTTTTTTTGAGATAAACAAATATAAAGCGCTTGCGCCAGTCACATCAAAAACGAAGTCCGATAAAGTGTCTATAAAATAGTTTTTCTCCAATTGGGAGAGGCCATTATTAATTTCAAGCCATTCCCACATAACTCCGACCAGAATAACCATCATTGCTATACACAATACAAGCGGAGGAATTGCTGTATTTCTTTCTTTCTCGGCATAAGAAAAAAGTATATAAGTGATTAGCGCAATCCAAGCTCCACCCAAAAAATGCATCAGGAAATCAAACCAGAATACAATCCAATACAAAGAAAAATGAGTCCCAAAATATTGAAGAGACCCGATAATAACCGACATGATTAAAAACAGAACCAGAAAATTGCTTCGTGTCATTATAACTAATTATAGCATCGGCTGAAAACAAAAACGCCCCGCTATTAACGGAGTGTCTTTGGTAGGATCATTTCTAGCATACTACCCTGAAAATCAAGGTGGGTGTTCTCATGAGTAGATCTTAGAACGCTTGCGCACTCACCGATAAACAAATATATGAACTCCCTAAATATGCTTATAAGGATAATATCTGAAATGACCCTACTCTGATTATAGCAGTAGAAAAATTCTTGGCAATGTATCATTCCAGAATCCCGTCAAGATTCACATCGTATAAAATTCCATCCTGAACCAAGCGATAATTTATAATTTCATCATCTTTAAACCAATGTTTGATTTCATTATTGGCTTCTTCAACGGAGCCGGAAGCGTGAATGAGATTTCTAACCGCTCTGCCATCAACATCGGACATTTGATACGAATCAACCACAAAGTCCCCCCGAATACTCCCGACATCAGACGTTAAGGGTTCCGTTCCGCCTGTTATTTTTCTTATAATTTGGACAGCGTGCGCTCCCTGCCACACAAGTGCTATAACCGGACCGGAAACCAAATATTTCTTCAGCCCTTCCAAAACAAAATTGGCCTGCTCTATCGGGTCTTTCATAGGCGGCTCGAGCCCCTTTTTTATATAACTGGCTATGGTCTTTTCACCAACGTTCTTTTTCCAATTCGGGTCAAGATTGTAATGTTTTTCAACAAAATCCGCGGTCGGCACCAGCATTTTCATTCCAACCAGCTTTAAACCGGCCCGTTCATAGCGCTTGATGATTTCGCCGATAAGAGTCCTCTGAACCCCATCTGGCTTGATTACAACTAATGTTCTTTCTTCTTTAAAATGCTTCATGTGGTTGATTTTCTTAATGAGCGGAGTGAGTTTTGCCGTGCCCGCCATAGCTACGCTCTGGCGTTGCAGGCGGGAAAATCACCACCCCTCACTTGCTTATATTTTTCTATAAATCGCATATATAGAACCTTGGCTCAATTTTAAAATTTTGGCAAGTGAGGGGTTAAGTAAATTATAGTCGCTATGCTCCTTAATTTTCTAATTAATGCCCCGCATCATAGCAGAAAAACTAATATAAAAAAAGTCGTAAAAACTATACCGTATTTGGCTTCTGGCCAGCCGACGATTCTGCCGGAATCGTGCCGCGCAACGTCCATTAAAGCGCGGCCGGTTTTTGGCTGGCAGAGTACCTCGCAATAATGTTCTCTTCAACTTCCGCCCGGTCGCGCCCAAACTTCACATAAGAAAGTTCCTTCAGGGCACTCGTGTCTTCGTGTTGAAGTTTGGGCAGTGGAAGCATTTCCACATTAAAGGGTCTCCCCGGACGCCCCCCCACCAACAATCTCAAATAGGCCTGATAATTATCCAAATTCATAATGTCTTTTTGGGTAAAGACCGGCTCAAATTGTTTTTGCAAATATTCGGCATCGTCCGCGCCGATTCTAAAAGCCGCCAAGGAGCCCACGTTCCCGAACACTGCGTCTCTGATTTTTTCTTCCAGTTGCGCGATAAATTGATGCGCAATCGTCAAAGACAATTTATATTTACGAGCTTCGGAAAGAATAGTGGCAATTGAATCCGTGGTGATATTTTGAAATTCATCAATATATAAATAAAATGGGGGCAAGGATTTTCCAAAAGAATCAACCCGCGAAAGCGCCGCCATCAAAATTTTGCCGACCAGAATGAGGCCGATTAAATTGGCATTAATGTCGCCCAAACGCCCTTTGGAAAGATTAACCAGAAGAAT
>CAYHJR010000035.1:0-9673 GCA_964357075.1 uncultured Candidatus Saccharibacteria bacterium | reverse complement strand
AGGGAACTTTAATCAAAGACCCGAGAGGCACATTTTGTTTTGAAAAATAAGAGAAAGATTCTTTCCCTGAATTTTTGACAAGCGGGGAGCAGGATATTACATACATGGAATTTAATTAATTTACTCGTGAAGCATCGTGATTTTCGCTCCCAATTTATTGAGACGGGATACCAAGTCTTCGTAACCACGATTTATACTGTAAATATTTCTCAAAATTGAAGTGCCCTTCGCTCCTAACATAGCAATCAAAATAATTGTGGCTGGGCGAAGAGCTGGCGGACAAAGAAGTTCTACGGCAGATAATTTTGTTGGTCCCGTAACATAAAAACGATGTGGGTCTGCTAGAACGGTAGACGCACCTAATCGGTCAAGCTCAGTATAGTAGAGGGCACGTTTTTCATAGACCCAATCATGAATTAAAGTTTGTCCTTTGGCTTGAGTGGCAATCACAGCAAAGAATGGCAGGTTGTCCATATTAAGTCCTGGGTATGGTAGGGCATGTATTTTTTCCGGAGGGGCAATTAAGTGTGAGGGAGAGGTTTTTATATCAACTAAATTTGTTTTACCATTATAAGAAAGATAAGGTTTTCCGAGTTTGTATTTAAAACCCATAAGAGAAAGTGTCAGTAATTCTTTTTCTAGAAAATCAATTGGGCACCTTGTAATTAATATAGAAGATTGCGTAACAGCTGCTGTGGCTAAAAAGAACATTGTGTCTGTGGGGTCTTCGCTCAAGTTCCACTCAATACTTTTATTTATATCCGAGATTCCATTTACCACGAGAGTGCTAGTGCCGATACCTTTTATAGAAACGCCGAGTTTTTGTAAAAAGAAGCACGTCTCTTGCACTTGGTAGTTTGAGGAAGCGTATTTAATGATTGTAGTACTTGGAATTTTGGCTGCAGCGAAAAGAACATTTTCTGTGGCGGTGTCCCCTGATTCATAAAGAACGATTGTGGCACCTTTTAATTTTTTATTACTAATCTCGTAAGAATTTTCTTTAACTTCAATATTTGCCCCTAATTCTTTTAGTGCTAAAAGGTGTGGGAGAATGGTGCGTCCTCCCAGTTTGCATCCACCGGACTGGGGAAGTGAGAAGCGTTTGAAAAGGTGAATCAGAGGCCCAATAAACATAATAATGCTCCGGGTTTTAATAGCCGAAGTAACATTTATTTTAGAAAGAATAAGTTTTTTAGGTGGTTTTATAATTAAATCGTGTCCACGCCAACTGATAGAAACACCAATGCTTTTTAGTACTTCGATAATGCGATTAACCTCTTCAATTTTTGGCATACGGAGAAACGTGGTTTGACCACTATTTAAGAGGGAAGCACAAAGGAGTGCCACCGCACCATTTTTAGAAGTGTTCGTTTCAATTGTGCCGTGGAGTTTTCGCCCACCTTCAATCTTTAGGTTTAGGGGAGTATTCTGAGTTGTTTTTTTCATTTTGGGATTATCGCATATTTTATAGGCAAAAGAAAAACCCCGCCGTGGCGGGGGTCGGTAAAGATAGTGGAAGTCAGTCGACGCTGAACGTCGGGTCGTCCCTTTGTTCTTGCGCAACGGTGTCGAACGCCTGTTTCTCAAACACGTTCGGCTGTCCACTGTGGCGATTGCAACTGTCAGGTGACAAGAGAGTTGAGACCCTTAACCCGCTTGTCTGGGACTTGATGACTTCACCGGATTTCAATCGGATAGTGCCCATGACGACAGGTCCTATTTCGGTAACTTCGATCGATTCAACATCTCCAACTTGGGCAATACTCAAGCCGGCAGACACGCAAATGTCGAATGCGATTAACGTGGCTTTTTTGTCCGATCCTGTCAGATCGAGTTTTCTGGTGAACATGATTAAACCCCCGTGTTTTGTGAGAAGTTTGCATCTTATACTGATAGTTATATAACAACGTGGATACAAAAAAGTCAAGTGTTTTACGATGCCCGAAAAACCCTGTAATATAAGCCCACTTTTGCGGCGCGAGGTTATTCGTATCATTCGTGCTCATTCGTATATTTGTATCGTGTATGAGCTGGCTCACAAAAAAACTCGGAATTGATTTAGGAACGGCCAACACGCTTGTTTTTGTGCCGGGTAAAGGTGTTGTCTTAAATGAACCCTCGGTTGTGGCCGTTTCCAAAGAGGACAATAAAATTTTGGCGGTTGGGGCGGAGGCCAAAGAAATGATTGGGCGCACGCCGGACTCAATAATTGCATATCGTCCGATGAAAGACGGGGTCATTGCCGATTATAAAGTGACGGAAGTAATGCTTCGCTATTATATGAATAAAGCGCTCGGCAAATGGAATCTTTTGCGCCCGGAAGTTTTGATTTCTGTTCCGGCCGGTGTGACTTCAACGGAAAGAAGGGCGGTGGTGGAAGCAGCCATTAAAGCCGGCGCCAAAAACGCTTATGTAGTAAAAGAGCCGATTTTGGCGGCAATTGGCGCCGGAATACCCATTCACGAAGCGAGGGGGCATATGATAGTGGACATTGGCGGAGGCACCACGGATGTGGCGGTAATTTCTTTGGGAGGAATTGTTTCGGCTAAATCGGTTAAATGCGCGGGTAACAAAGTGGACGCCGCCATTGCGGATTATATAAAGAAGACATTTAATTTAAGCGTGGGGGACAAAATGTCGGAAGATATTAAAATAAAAATCGGTTCGGCGGTTCCCATAGAAGATGAGCTTTCTATGATGGTCAAAGGTAGGGACACCATAACCGGGCTTCCTCGTTCGGTTGAAATTAAAACAAATGAAATAGTTAAAGCTATTGGCAAAGAACTGCGCGATATGATTAAAGCCATTAAAGATGTTCTGCAAGATACTCCGCCGGAATTGGCCTCCGACATTATTGACCAAGAAATAACAATGACCGGCGGCTCGTCACTTTTGCGTAATTTCCCGGAACTTGTTTTTCGTCGCACCGGTGTTAAAGCGCATCTTGGCAAAGAGGCATATTATTGTGTGGCTAAAGGCACGGGAATTGCGCTCGAACATTTGGATGTTTACAAAAAGAGCATTATCGCCAAGAGGTAATTTTATGAAAGAAAATCACCAGTCATATTTGATTGAATCAGGGAAAGAAAACGGAATTTCCTACGTTGAGGATTTTTTGAAGAAGGAGTGGGGAGTTGAAAGAGTTGGCAATCCGGATTTTTATATTTTTGAATACGAGACGTTTTCGGTGGAGGAGGCGCGAAAAATAAAAGAGGTTGCTTCCACCAAGCCGTTTGGCGAAAAGAAAATTATAATTATCAGCGCCAACTTTATCGGGCGCGAAGCGCAGAACGCACTTTTAAAAACTTTCGAAGAGCCAAATAAAGATGTTTATTTTTTCATAATTATGCCAAACACCACTTCACTTTTGGGGACTGTGAAATCGCGTTTGATGAAAATTTCTTTTGATGCACGAAACGATAAAGAAAATATAAAAGCCAAAGAGTTTCTAGGGTCGGGAAGTGATGAAAGATTAAAAATCTTGAGCAGTTTTTTGAGCCATGAAAGCGAAACCAAGAAAAGCGATTTGATTGAGTTTTTGGATAACGTTGAAAGAGAGTTTTCGACTGGATTTTTTAAGGACAAAGGAAGACGCGAATCTCTAGGAGAATTATTGGATTTAAAAAAGTATCTTTATGATAATTCACCATCCGTGAAAATGATTTCTGAATATTTAGCCCTCCGCTTGCCAAAATTTTAATGACCTTTTCGTATACTCATTTTTAAATACTTTTTAATAATCATTCATTTGTAATACTATCTCTTCTTAATTTACGACCGATATTAAAAATGAGATAATATTAATTGCATTTTATAATGCTATGGGAAAAGAAATGAACCGGCAAAAGCGAATAGGAGCAATACAGCAGAAAATACTCCTGTTACTTATGGCTGGAGTGGCATTCGGACTTTGTCAATCGCCGACGAGGCAGTGGCGCATCATCAAAGAGTTTTCTGAAGAATGGAAATCGATTAATCGCAGGGCGCTGCAACAAGCAACGAAAAAGCTCTATGCCTCGCGCTTTATCAGGACGCAGAAAAGATCCGATGGAACCTATGATTTATTGCTCACTGCTACTGGAAAACAAAAGGCACAACAGAAAATCCATCAAGAAAAGATATCGTCTATTTTTATTAAAAAACAGTCGCACTGGGACGGAGTGTGGCATATAGTCATGTTTGATATACCAGAATTTATGAGTCAAATACGCAATGGGTTTCGACATCATTTAAAGCGTCTTGGTTTCTGTGAATTGCAAAAGTCGGTTTTTGCACACCCTTATCCGTGCACAAAAGAGATAGAAGCCCTCGCTAATTTTTATGATGTTCGAGAGCGTGTTTGTATTCTTTCTACTAAAGATATTGATCAAAATTCAATGCTTCAAAAACACTTCAAAATTCATTAAACAAAAATCTCTTCTTTATATACGGTCGTAATTAGAGAAGAGATTTTGTTACTTGTGATTTTATAGTTTTAGTTCGCCATTAATTTGCGCTAAGATTTGTAATTCATTTTCATTCTTTCATTTGCTATAATCTTCTAATGGCATATAATTTTTCTTCTCTAAGACAAAAAGTAAAATATACGGAAAGCTGGTTTCAAAAAGAAATCAGCTCAATCAGAACGGGCCGAGCCACACCTCTTATTTTGGATTCGGTCACGGTTGAGGCCTATGGCGCTAGGATGCCCATAAATCAATTGGCGAGCATCGGCATTGAGGGAGCAAGGAGTTTGCGGGTTTCGCCATATGATAAAAGCACCATTAGAGATGTTGAAAGGGCAATAACGGCGGCTGATTTGGGAGTTGGGGTTTCGGTTGACGATGAAGGGATAAGGATTAATTTTCCGGAATTAACCGGAGAGCGCCGAACCCAATTAATAAAAGTTGCTAAAGAGAAATTGGAAGAGGCGCGTATTGCTCTACGCCGGGAAAGGGAGGAAGTTTGGGCTGATATTCAAAAAGGAGAAAAAGAAGGAAAAATGAGCGAAGATGAAAAGTTTAGAGCTAAAGATGAAATGCAAAAATTGGTTGATGAAGGAAATAGGAAATTGGAAGAATTGTTTGATAAGAAGGAGAAAGAAATAACAAGCTAGCTTTTAGCTTCTAGTTGTTAGTTTTGAAATTGAACCTAAGAACTAAAAGCTGAAACCTGGAAGCTGGAAGCTAAACTTATGAACATACTAATTTTTTTATTAATTCTTTTCTTTTTGGTTTTGGTTCACGAGTTTGGACATTTTATTGTGGCCAAGAAAAGCGGTATTAGGGTGGACGAATTTGCCATTGGTTTTCCGCCGCGATTATGGAAAAAGAAAATCGGGGAGACGATTTATTCGATTAACGCTTTGCCTTTGGGTGGGTTTGTAAAAATTTTTGGGGAGAATCCTGATGATGAAAATACAAACGGACCGGATAAAGCCAGAAGTTTTGTCCATAAAGGGCGTCACATACAAGCTTTTGTTTTAGTGGCCGGAGTTTTAATGAATATTATTTTTGCCTGGTTTCTTTTTTCAGTCGCCATAATGATTGGGCTTCCGGCACCGGGTGGATACGCGGGAGATAGGAAATTGATTGACGCGCAAGTGTCAATTTTGCAAGTGTTGAAAGAGTCACCGGCAGAAAAAGCGGGCTTTTTGGCAGGGGATAAAATTTTATCTTTAGAATCTGGTGGAGAAAAATTTGAGAAAGGAGGAGTGGAAGATGTAATGGAATTTATAAGCACGCATGGAGATAGAAAAATAACCGCGGAAGTAATGAGAGGAGCGGAGACAAAGGAAATTCAAGCTATGCCAATTACCGGAATTTTAGAAGATAGCAGTCGGTCCGCCTTGGGGGTATCGCTTGGTGAAGTGGGTATATTGAAGCTTTCGTTTTTTGAAGCGATTTCCGAAGCTGGGAAAATCACAATTTATGTGACGGGGGCGGTTGCAATCGGGCTTTACGATTTAATCGTGACCGCAATTTTTGGTCAGGCGGATTTATCTGGTTTAGCCGGACCAGTTGGAATCGTGGGCTTGGTGGGAGATGCGTCAAACTTGGGTTTTGCTTATTTACTTGGGTTTACAGCCATGATTTCGGTTAATTTGGCGGTATTAAATTTATTGCCGTTTCCAGCGCTTGATGGCGGACGGTTATTGTTTGTGGCGATTGAAACCATAATCAGAAAAAGAATAAAGCCGGTGATTGCCAATTCATTAAACTTTGCTGGTTTCGCAATTTTGATTTTGTTAATGATTGTCGTTACGTACAACGACATAGTTAGATTACTCTAACGTGTCATAGGATATAAAAAGTAAAAAAAGTGCCGCGTATGTGCGCGGCGGGGTCAAGGTGTTTCAATCCGGAAAGTTCGGACTTTTCGGCGGGGGACCACTTTGGTCCCAAGACCATCCCGAAATTTTCATCGAGGTTTTTTCTTTTTGATAATTTTCCACCCACAGCCCAAGATGCAGACCCGACAGGGCGATGAACGTTGTTACCAATCCAAAAACGATACTGGCGGAGAAAGCGTTTCCGCCCAGAAACATCAAGCCAGCCATGATGGGGCCACCAGCAAGGCAAATACTGAAAGCCGTTTGATACCTGTTCATAATGCCTCCGTGGGTTTGGACAGCAAAGCGCACAATACAACTTATTCGCACGACCGTCAAATACTTTGGCGAGAAAAGGTTTTTAAGATACAATTCGGAAATGTTGCAGTCAAAACTATTTACTAAAACCAAGAAAGAGGCGCCGAAAGACGAGGTCTCCAAGAACGCCATTTTACTCTCAAGGGCCGGTTTTATTCATAAGGAAATGGCCGGGGTGTATTCGTTTTTGCCTTTGGGTTGGCGCGTAATGCAAAAGATAATGCAAGTCATACGCGAAGAAATGGACGCCATCGGCGGACAAGAATTATTTTTAACGGCGCTTCAGGAGAAAGAGATGTGGGAGAAAACAAACAGTTGGGATGACAAATTGGTTGATAATTGGTTTAAAACTAAATTCAAAAACGAAACCGAAGTCGGCCTGGCCTTCACTCACGAAGAACCGCTGACAAAATTAATGAAAGAATATGTCTCTTCTTACAGGGACTTGCCTTTTTCGGCCTATCAATTCCAGACGAAATTCAGAAACGAGATGCGCGCCAAGAGCGGCATTATGCGCATGAGAGAATTCATTATGAAGGATTTATATTCTTTCTCCCGCGACGAGAAAGAACATCAGGCGTTTTATGAGAAAGCCAAAGAGGCCTACATACGTATTTTCGAGAGGTTGGGAATCGGGGAAAAAACCTATTTAACGTTTGCTTCCGGCGGTTCTTTTTCAAAGTATTCGCACGAATTTCAAACTCTGACGGAATCAGGGGAAGATACTGTTTTTGTGGACAGTAAGAAAAAAATTGCCATAAATAAAGAAGTTTTAAACGATAGTGTTTTGGCGGACTTAAGGGTAGAGAAGAAAGATTTGAAAGAGGAAAAAGCGGTTGAAGTCGGAAATATTTTCAGCTTGGGGACAAGGTTTTCGGAGAGCTTCGGTCTTTCCTATTTGGATGAGAAAAGCGATAAACAATTGGTAGTTATGGGTTCCTATGGTATTGGCCCGGGACGCCTTATGGGGACAATCGTTGAAGTTCTCTCGGATGAGAAAGGAATCGTTTGGCCAAGTTCAGTTTCGCCGTTTGCGGTACACCTTCTTCATTTGGGGGAGAGGGATAGTAAGTCGTATAAGGAAGCGCAAAATCTCTACAGGCATTTGCAAGAAAGAAAAGTGGAAGTTCTTTTTGATGATAGAGATGTTCGCGCGGGCGAAAAGTTTGCCGATGCGGATTTAATTGGTATCCCCATAAGAGTGGTAGTATCGGATAAAACGTTTGAAGAAGGCAAGGTTGAAGTTAAGTCTCGCGGAGATGGAGAGGAGCGCCTTATAACTTCGGCGGAACTTTTTGAACACTTGGAGAAACATGTTTAAAAAACTAAAAGACAAATTATTTCGGAAGGTGAGCAATGATGTTGGCATAGATCTAGGAACGGCCAACACTTTAGTTTATGTGCGCGGAGCGGGAATTGTCATTAACGAGCCCTCGGTTGTAGCGGTCAATCAGAAAACAGGGCGTGTGGTCGCGGTTGGCAAGGAAGCCAAACTTATGGTGGGGCGCACCCCGGGGCACATTGAGGCGGTGCGCCCTTTGGTTGACGGCGTTATCTCGGACTTTGAAGTGACGGAGGAAATGCTGACTTATTTGATAAATAAAGCCGAGGGGATGAACAAAAAATTATTGGGTCCCAGAGTGGTAATCGGCGTGCCTTCCGGCATAACGAATGTGGAGACGAGAGCGGTTAAGGACGCGGCTAGAAATGCCGGCGCGCGCGAAGTTTATATAGTGGAGGAGCCGATGGCGGCCGCGATTGGCATACACTTGCCGATAAAAAAGCCGGTGGGGAATATGGTGATTGATATAGGTGGCGGCACAACCGACATCGCGGTGATTTCCTTGGAAGGAATCGTGCGCTCCAAAAATTTGCGCGTGGCGGGGGATAAATTCAATCATGACATTATTTCCTATATCAGAAATGAGTTTAAAATTTTAATCGGCGAAAAGACGGCCGAAAATTTGAAAATTTCAATCGGGGCCATTTTGCCGATGGGGGAAACCCTGGAAACGACTGTTCGCGGCAGGGATTTGGTTACGGGGTTGCCGAGGGAAGTAACAATAACGGACAATGATGTGCGCGAAGCCATCGCTCAATCGGTTGATAGCATAATTGAGGCGGCGCGCGAAGTTTTGGAAACTACGCCACCGGAAATACTTTCCGATGTGATGCAACGCGGGGTTTATTTGGTCGGGGGCGGCGCGCTTTTGAAGGGTTTGCCGGAGCTTTTACTTGAGACTCTGAAATTACCGGTTCACGTCGATGGCGACCCCTTAACCTCCGTTGCTCGCGGCACGGGTATTATTTTGGAAAAATTGGATGATTACCGCAATGTCTTGATAGAAAACGAAGATGAGCTACCTCTTAAAAACTAGCCGCAAAGAACCGAAGACCAGGAACATACTGATTCTAGTCGGCGCAATTTTTGCGCTTTGGTTTTTAGGCGGAGTGATTATTAATCTTTTTGCCCCCGGGATTTTTTTCCTATTCAATCCATTGCTTACGGTTTCCGCAAAAGTTAAAGAGAGCGCCACGAATTATCTGGCGTTTCTGGAACCGAAAAGCGCGCTCATAAAAGAAAATCAAGAACTGAAAGACAGAATTAATATTTTTCAAATCAAAGAACTTGAGTATAAAAGGGCTGTAAGCGAAAATGAAGTTTTGAAAGGAATTGCCGGAGTTGCCACTTCAACCGGAGTTATCGCCTCGGTTTTGAAAACCCCGGACTCTTCCCCTTACGACACGTTTTTGATTGATGTCGGTGAAAATTTTTCCCTCAAGGAGGGGGATTTTGTTTACGCCGGGGGCATTGTTCCAATCGGCACTATTGATCGCGTGTATGGCAAGGATTCCGTGGTACGACTTTTTTCTTCGCCGGGGGACACCCACGATGTCTTCATAGGCGAGAGCAAAATTGCCGGCAAGGCAGTGGGGCGCGGCGGGGGAAATTTTGAAGTAATTTTGGCGCGTGGGGTCTCTGTCAATATGGGGGATATTGTGATACTTCCTGAAATTAATAGTCGGCTTTTTGGAGTTGTTGAA
>CAYHJR010000034.1:0-9760 GCA_964357075.1 uncultured Candidatus Saccharibacteria bacterium | reverse complement strand
TAGGCCGTACAGAAGGGCATAAAAATTGGTTTTACCAACGCAAAATACTAATTAAACCAAAAAGTTTCTCTTAATAGCTTTGGGGTTAGTAATTACCGCTTTTGTCTCCGGAGTCACGTCTTACCTTGTTACACGAAGCCAGGCAAATGTTAAATTCGTATCTGAACCAAGACCGGATAATGAAAGTTACGGCTATTTTCAAATAAACGGTAAAAACTACTATCAGCTTTATACAACAACTGAAGTTAGAGATAATTCCGTTCCCGCAGGGTCCCATTATCACCGGATTGATTTGAGAGGGGAGAGGTGAGTAAAAAAACGAAGATTGATATTGCGCTAAATCAGATCGTTCAATCTCGTAAACCTTTCTTTTTCAAATCTAACTTGATCAATTCTTTTGTAAGCCCATTCTTTACCTGTTAATTTTGAAACTTGTTTGCACCATTCATCGGCACGTTTGTCTTTCAACCTCACATCTATATCCTCCCTACCTTTTGTTTCAACAACCCAGTAAGTATTAGCTGTTTTTACAATAAAATCTGGTATATAGCCTCTCACAAAGCCATTAGTGTCAATGTAAGTAATACGGAAGTTGAGAGTTTGCTGATGATTTTTTATAAACGCTATAACATCATCATCGTTATCAAGTAAACGAGTAAATTGCCCTTCTAATTTATTTTCGACAGGGGTTAAATTAAGAACGATTTTCCTCGCCTCAAAAACATCATGCGACCACGGAAAAGGTTTTATATTCATCGCCCGCAATTCTTCTCCCATTAATTTTATGTCTTCGGAAACTGCAGTAAGATCATTGATACGTTCAACAAAAACTTCAATTAACCGGACGCGCACTCTAGCATTGTTTAATCGCTTAAGATCTTCTACGTTGAAATCAAGCGACTTATCAAAAAGTTTATCCTTGATATACTCCTTCGTTATGCCGGCAATGTTTTCGAATTGGCCAGGCACTCGGCTGTATTTCTGAATCTTTTTTGTAATCGCGCTAATGTAAATATCAGGTCTATCAGCAAACGGCATAGTTAGTATTTCTTCTTCCTCAACCCGCTTAGTTAAAAGATCGCGCTTGCGCATTTTTATCTCCGTAGGGATCAAATCCTTGTAATGAAAAAGCGGGGAAGGAAAATCAGAAACATTCAATTCTTGTAATTTTTTAACAGATCGCGTAACACCGCCTTGCGTAACCGGAACTGCAATATCGTAATCTTTTTTGTTTTCATCAACACTAATAATTTTAGGTAACTGCTCCGGTTTTTCTATCGGCACAAACTCTATCTCTACACCTTGCTCAGCTAGCGCTTCCTCAATTAAATCGTGGAACGCCGGATGTTCAATCACTAGCAATTCATCAGCAAAACCAAACTGTTCGGGAAACATCCTGCGTAAACCACGGCCAAGTGTCTGCTCAGGTAAAATCTGCGAATCCGCGCTTAGAGGCCGTAACGGCGCAATAACTTTTACATTCTTTACATCCCATCCTTCTCGAAGCATAAGCACTGAAACAACGGCAAGATAGGGGCTATCCGGTTCATCAATTTCTCTTGCCCACTTTCTTGCCTTGTCTAAATCCTGTTTGCTAACTTCCCCGCTTCGGTCGGTATGAATAGTTAAAACTCTATTGGATAACTCGGGAAAACTATCAAGATACTCAGCGATTTGATCAGCCGCCGTAGTATTTTCTGCCATGATAAAAAGGATCGGTTTTTTACCTGTTTTTTTAAGTGACTTATAGAAAAGTCGCCATTTATCAACAGCCGCATCGACCTGAACACGGTATCGCTCGGCAGCATTATCACTTTCTATTTCGGGAATGTTCTCAATTTCTGCAATTTTTGGCCGCTTTACTATCGCATCCTGAATTGCCTCACCCAATGTGTATTCAGTGATAATATGTGTAAATAAATGACCATCTTGATCTTTGGGTGTTGCCGAAAAATCAAGTTGGCACATAAGACCCGAGTGTTCATAAATTTCAGCGATTGCCTTATACCATACCAGTTCTTCGTCCCAAACATGATGCGCCTCGTCGTTTAGGACCATTACATTTTCAAGATGATGCAATCGATCCTTAAGTTTGGCCAGTGTAATTGCAATATCAGTTGGAGGTTTAGGTCCAATAATATCCTGTACCGGATTTTCTGTATTACCATTCTCGCGCTCGACAAACTTCTGCCAGTTCAAAAGATAAAGAGTTGCAGACTTGGTGCTCACGCGTTCTTCATCTGGGCCAATAACGTCAATTTGAAAATCTCCGATCCACTCCGGAGGAATAAAGGGGTACTTCTTAAAAATACCACCCTCAAAAAACTCAGGCGAATGCGAATCACCAAGCAAACGATCAAGTACGATAAGGTTAGGGGCGATAAGGACAAAATTTTTAGTGAAACCTTCCCGTTTTTCGCGGAGAGCGTTGAAATATGACCAAACTACGGCCATTGCCATAACCATTGTTTTACCGGAGCCAGTAGCCATTTTGAACGCATACTTAGCCCACTTGTCCGAACTGGGATCAACAGGTACTCTAGCATCAAGTTTTTGTGCAAGTTGATACAAACTCCTCGCTTGTAAAACTTCATAGCAGAAAATCAGATTTTCAATGGCTTCTCTTTGAGCTTTCCAAAAAGCAAACAATGATCCGTTTGCTAACTGGTGATCTTCTGAAAACCACCACTCCAAAAGTCGACGTGTTGTCTCAGTCGTTCCCTCTTTATATCCACCCTCACGCCACGCATTCACCAACGGCCGCAACGTGCGAACAAGAGGAAGATTTGATTGTTTTGTTTGCTGATCACTCATAATTAAATAATCTGATTAAGCTCCATGACTAATTCTTTTAACAAATCGCGTATACTCCACCATTTGCTTATTAACTTCTTTCAACTCCCTAATCAGGTCTTTGTAGTCGGGATAAAGGGCTTGTATTTCTTGAGGACTTTTATTTGGATGTTTTTGAAGTTCCATCGTATACCATCTACGAAATTTTGCTTGCCATTTTGTTAAATGAGGTCTTAGACCATTATTTAAGGCATCAACTAATAACTTAACAAGTTCCTGTGTATCTTCACTCGACCTTATTCTGTCTGCAGGGATTTGTTTAGTTAACTCTCTCATTTCACTAAAGAGCTTGTACCAAGAATCATATATTTCAATAATCACGTCATATTCTTCATTAAAAGTTATCCCTGCTTTTCTCGTGGCTAGTTCTACCCACGCCTTATGTGCGATTTGTATATCCTCGAAATCAGGTTTTATGGAAATTTCCCCTACGCCACCAAGTTTTATATTTGCCTTTTCTACTTTCCATTTCTCAAATAAACGTCTCCACCTATTTTTACTCAACAGGAAAATAACAAACCATGCAACAAACAAGATGATTATTGGAACACCAATTTCAACTTTGATGAGTGACTGATCTAGTAATCTGATTGATAAAACGTTTTGCCAATTCATTGAGAACTCCTTTGCATCTTCGGGGCGGAATTTTCAATTAGAGAGACATTCGAAGATTTTCTTATCGCCTCTTCTATTGCTGAATTTAAAATATGGTAATTGTTTGTCCATTGAATCCAGTGTGCAAAACCGCTCGTGTAGTTCTCAAAAAACCTAGAGGGGGCCAAAATCTTATTATCAGAACTTAAGGTGTGATATGGGTATGGCAACACTATTCCTAACAGACCATGCTCATATTCAAGTGTTGCATGGATTTCCCAGTCAACCCATCTTCTTTTGTAGGTTTCCACGCCGCACAAAACTATAGTTACTGAAGTACCAAAAATATACTCTTCTCTAATTTTACGGTTTAGATATTGTGTATTATCAATATCCTCTGCACGCTCTAAGGAATTATCATAAAATAAGCCTAGCTGCTCCCCAAAATAATTACTAAAAGAGTCGTACCATCCTTGATCGTTTTTATGATGATAGCTAATAAAAACTTTTCTCTTAATCGGTTGTATTTTGGGAAGTTCAAAGTTATTTATTAAACTATTTAGAGCAGAATAGTTGCCAATCATAGTTTTACCTCTATTATCTTTGTTGTATCATTCCCGAAAATATCAATAACCTTGACTAGAATGTTGTATTTACCGGACTTTTTGTAATCGTAATTCATAGACAGATTGAGTTTTGGATTCTTGCGAGTCCGGTATTCCTGATTCATATTGTGGAATGTGTCATCTTCTTCCGTTTGCTCCTCGTGCTGATTAAACATCCAATCTACTGCCCAGTAGTCAATAAAGTCGCTCCAGTTTTTAACCTTGTCCTTTACTTCTTCTGGCAATAATTCCGGATTCGGAATGATAAAATCTTTGAGTGTTATTGTTATGCGCATTCCTTCCGCTTTCGGCTCAACTTCCAGATATGCAAGTTCGTAAAAAAGTATATCCCCTTTAATCTTGGAATCACTTACATTTAACTCCATTACCTCGCGCGGTATCTGGAATGTCCCAAGTTTTACGCCGTAATGTTCGGCTTCATCTTTTACTAAGTCGTGCAATCCCATTTCCCACTCCCAACCAAGCACATTAAGTTGTTTAATATCATTTTCTTTGCATTCACTCAATGTCTCACGTATTTCAGAAAGCGTTACCGGAGCGTCCACCGCACCAATGTGCACAAACGCCTTATCCTTTTTACCATGCAAATTTACAAATCCATTAACCTGTTCGGCGTGGTAAAGTTCTAAAATGAACGTGAGATAATTTTTATATCGTCCGTTAAGTTGAGCCCAGCGATGGCGCTCGTATTTGCCCAAGTTCTGTACAACAAACGGCTTTGCCCCCATATCCAAAAGTCGCTTACGTGCTGTATGAATCGCAAATCGCCCCAGGTCGGACATAATCCACCGCCGATTGAGCTTCTCTGCAGCAATTCCTGTAGTACCAGACCCAGAAAAAAAATCAGCAACAATATCACCCTCATCACTAGAGGCTTGAATGATTCTTTCAAGTAAACGTACTGGTTTTTGGGTTGAGTAATCAACCCTTTCTATCTCCATAGGGTTAAGTGCGGGAATATCCCAAACATCTGTTGGTAGTTTTAAAATATCTTCTGTAGTAAT
This sequence comes from uncultured Candidatus Saccharibacteria bacterium, assembly GCA_964357075.1. GTDB lineage: Bacteria > Patescibacteriota > Minisyncoccia > Phycocordibacterales > JAKFXT01 > JAKFXT01. Next base: position 4,683 of record CAYHJR010000034.1, on the reverse strand, counting down.
TCGAGCACCTTTCGGATTTTTCGCTCGCTCCAATGATTTCTCGGTGCGAGGCACTTTAATTCTCTCTGGATAAAATTTATATATAGTTGGATTTTTCGTATAAAAAAGTATATTATCGTGTTTCTTTGCATATTCCTCTTTCCCTGCACCCCCAGTTGCATAATGCCAGATTATCTCATTTCTAAAATTATCTTTTCCGAAAAGTTCCTCGCTATCCATCATCACTTTTATATAATGACCGACGTGCCAATCTAGATGCACATAAATCGAACCATCATCTGCCAAAAGCTCCTTCATTAAAACAAGACGGTCGTACATCATTTGAAGATAAGACTCCATTCCTTTACCCCATGTATCGCGGTATGCCTTTACTTCAAGTGCCGATGGCTCTTTAGTAACCTCCTGATCGCCTATCTGAACTTCAAAAGAAAAATCATCACCGGTCGCAAACGGAGGGTCAATATAAATAAGATTTATCTTGCCCGCAAACTCTTTGAGAAGCGAGCCCATTATCAAAAGATTGTCACCCCAAATAAGCCGATTCTTCCAATCAATATCTTGGCCTCTCAATGCGAGTTGCTTCGTTGGATCTTCAACAAGCTTTGTTTGTCCGACTTGTAGATCAAAAATATCTTCTTGTCTGTGTCCACGGGCCAGGTTAATTGTTTCAATCGTTTGAAACGGAAGCCCTACGCGTTCAACTTCTTTTCGTTTTCCCGGCCATACAAGTTCTGTTTTATCAGTAATAGGAGTTTCTGATTTATGTTCAGTGGGATTTTGATTTTTAATCTTAGAAATTGCCATTTACATCTCCATTCAAATCTAATCACGATTATATCAGTTTTTGTTACAATTAAGCAGATGTAGATTGAGATGAAAAAGAAAGCTGATAACTGGCAAGTTGATGAAGCGAGCAAACACTTTATCCGAATAAAACTCGCTAGCAATCGGGATAAAATTCTTGCATTCCGTAATAGGTGGAAGATAACCAATAATTGCCCTGGAAATACTGTAGGTCTTCCTGTTTGGCGCAAACAAATTAGTCTAGAATGTCAAAATTTACGGCGGAAAATTAGAATAAGTGAATTGGAAGCTTATTTCGAAACACCCGATGCTTTATTGCCTTATCCTATTTTGTCGTCTGAAATAGAGGGAAGGTTGAGAGAGGAAAATTGGGGAAATAGTCTCGAATCAACCTTTGCTTTGGAAATCCGAGCATTAGGCGCAAAACTTAAGTTTCCTTCTGCGTGGGATCTAATTTTAAGATATTTTCTTTTCTTTGACCGAGAAAATTTCGATTTAATTTTTAACCACGGAATAACGCTTAGCGTTCGTTACAGGATAAACGAGGAGTATGGGCCTATTGGCGAAAATGTGTGTTTAACTTTAAGTGAAAATACGGCCTCTCCAGATCTCGACAATTTTTGGAATAATCAAGTGAAACCCCTATTGGTTAATCTTAAAGCGCGGACAAAAGACCGCCTAAGAAATAGCAAGGATTCTTCAATCTTTGAGGAGATGACAAAAAGGAAAACTGAAGACGAAGAAATGAAAAAGTGCTTTAAAGGCAGGAGTCTACAAAACGAATATAAGGAAAAAGATATAGACATCGCGATTGCGGGAATGGATGAGGAAAGAATCGATCGTTTATACGGCAAACCTTCCCAAAAAAAAGAAAAAAAGATAAATAAAACACTTAGCAAGAAAGTTCAAAATATCCGGTACTATCGCAACAAAAGACGCCCTCTCCAATAAGTTGGCCAGCTTATTAAGATTTCCCCCTCTTTTCATTTGATAGCCTCTAATTACCGAGGATTTTTAGTCGCTCGGAAAAAGATTATGAAAACCGATGTGGATTTAGTAAGCCAATTTAAGAATGCACTTCAAAAAGACTCCAGTGTCGTCCTAAGTACTGAACAAGCAAAAACCGGATTAGAAACACTCGCGAAATTCTTTGAACTTCTTTGGGAATTTGATTTGGCCGACAAACGTAAAGAAAAAGAAATGGATATTAAAAATTATGTTACTTAATTACCAAACAAAAGATTTATATTTCGCCGCATATCTGTTTGCTAAAGGCAAAGAACTTCTGGGGATAAATCCATCTGAGTCCGGAAATGAAAAATACTTTGTCTTTGACGATCCTCTTGGTTGCAAAGTCTGCGAAAAGGAATTTTGGAATTACAAAGGAATGATCGTACCGAAAGAATATTCAGACGCAATCAGGAAAGCCAAAGAACGACTTTACAGCGGAGTTTAGATGAAAAACAAATTTATGAATATGTTAATTCAAAATTTACAGATATGTGATTCTTACATAACTTCACTTTTAATATCCGGTAAACGAGTTACTATTTCTTCAATATTCACTTACTTAAGAAAGCTGGAAAATCTTTCTTTTATTGGTGACTTTCCAATAATTTCATTTATAGTTTCCAAAATCTCCAGTAAGGAAATTCATATAAATCCTAAAGAAGTAGTAAGGTGTTTTCAAAAATCTCCAGAACTTAAAATCTACAGCAGGACAAACAATATTTTAGTTAAGAGTTTAGTCAGAAAACATTTTGCGTAATCGATTTTAAAGGTAGGGAAAACAAAAAATGGATATGGATACCAACCAATCTAAAAACAGTCTTGTAAAATCGAGAGAAAAGTTCACTCAAATCCCGAATTATATAATTTATAAAACGGATCTTTCAGATACAGCTTTCCGGACATTTTGTCATCTTAAATCGTTTTGTTATAAAAAAGCCACTGCTTTCCCATCACAATCCACATTATCTACTGACAGAAAAAAATCCGTAAGATCAATAAACAAACACATACAAGAACTTAAATCTCTCGGTCTGATTCAAATTGGTAAACGCGGGAGAGGGCAATCAAATATCTACACCCTTACAAGTGAAGAAAACTTCATATCAGAAACGAAGATTTCTTCTCACAATATAGGAAAAATACTTCCTATAAATAATATTAAACTTAATAATACAGGCTTTAATAATTATGATAAAAACGAAAACCCCGGAAAAGAAAAGTGCAGGGAAACTCTAAAAAGATTTGGTCTTAAGAGATAAACGCTTTACTTTTTTGGAAATTTGTTACATGATAATGATTGTAACCAGCAGTAGGGATCTCTTTTTTTAATGCGCCGTTTAGACAGTGAGAGAGATCTTGCTGGTTACACTAAGCGGCGCATTTGAGTTATAAAAATATATGGAAAGCGTTTTATATGCCAGAGTCAGTACGCGGGAACAGGAAAGGGAGGGCTATTCGATTCAACAACAAAATCGGCTTATCCGCGATTATGCAAATAAAAAGAGCTGTCATATTGTTAAAGAATTTGTTGACATTGAAAGCGCAAGAAAAACCGGAAGGAAAAGCTTCAATGAGATGATCGGATTTATTAAAGAAACTCCCTCAATCGAAGCTGTAATATGCCACAAAGTAGATAGGCTTTGTAGAAATTTCAGAGATTTCATAACCATTGATGATTTACGAGTTAAGCCTTTGTTTGTGGAGGAAGAATTTCCAGATAACGCTTCCGGAAAACTGACTTACGGAATGAAAGTGCTTCTTGCTAAACATTATTGCGACAATCTTTCGGATGAAGTAAGAAAAGGACAGCTGGGGAAACTTGAAGAGGGCGGTTTTCCCGGAGGATGTCCTCCTTACGGTTACAAGAAAATAAATACAGAACTTGTGCCGGAAGAACCATACTCTTCGTATGTAAAGAAAATCTTTGATATTTATTTAACAGACTGCTCTTCAACACATAAGGTTGCGGATAAGGCCAGAAAACTAGGCTTTGTAACCAGAAAAGGCAAATCTTTAACTAAATCTCTCGTTCACGTTCTTTTGAGTAACGCCATTTATTGCGGTCATGTTCCTTGGGCGGGAAAATTGTATCCGGGGAAACATAAATCACTCATAAGCAAAGAGGTATTTCTTAAAACCCGAGCGCTTTTACAAAGAAAGGGGATTCAACACCCGTCTGTTCATGATTTTACTTATACGGGAGTTTTGCATTGCGACGAGTGTGGCTGTTCGATTACTGCTGAAATTCAGAAAGCTCACAATTATTATCATTGTACATTTTGTCGCCCATGTACCCAACATTACTACATAAGAGAAGAAGAAATTGAAAACCAAATACTCCCGATTTTTGAGGGACTGCATATTGGAGAAGAACCGGCCGAAATTGTAAAAAGAAAAATAATTGCCGATAGAAGCGAGGATGATAATTTCAGGGGCAAGCAGTTAGACAGTCTGGAAAAACAGGTCAATGCTATGAACGAATGGATTGATAAATTATATGACGATAAAATGGCGGGGATAGTAAACGAGGAAATGTACCGAAGAAAATTTAAGGATTATACGGACAGAAGAAATGAAGCGGAAGAAAATTTGGAGACTTTCAAAAATTCCGGATTTGATACTTTCGAACTTTCAGTAAACTTGGTCGATCTGGCAAATCGAGCTTGCGAAATCTACAAAAAGCGGGAAGCGGAAGAAAAGCGAATGCTCCTTAGAATGCTACTCTCGAACCCCATTTTAAAAGACAAAAAGGTCGAATATACGCTACAAAACCCATTTAACTGGTTTGTGGTATATGGGAAAACTCAAAATTGGTCGGAGTGCCCGGACTCGAACCGGGGACCTCCGCGTCCCAAACGCGGCGCTCTG
>CAYHJR010000033.1:0-9764 GCA_964357075.1 uncultured Candidatus Saccharibacteria bacterium | reverse complement strand
AAAAAACTCGCTAAGCTTGCACTTAGCGAGTCACTTGTTTTCCTTCGAACTTTTCGTAAGCCTTCACCCAATCAGCAAGTTCTGCCGAAAGGGTGGGTAAGGGCTCGAGTGTTTTGAGCCACTCACGAAAACAGATTACGTCGGCGGCTTCGTCAAAACTCAAAGCCATCCCTTTTTGCTCTGCGCGGACGATTTCTTTTTTGATTTCTCGTCGTCGCACCCTTTTGAAATCATGGAAGTCCATTTCAATTCTAGACATGGAATCATGTTTCTAAGTCGAGCTGGTGACGTAGCTCCACGATACCAGGGACCTCGATTACGATCACAGGTTGCTGGAGAATCTCCATTGCCCACATGGCGATCGTTTTTGCATAGTTCCTAATGCGATTCGTTTCCCCGTGCTTGATATGAGGAAAGCGATACGCAAGGCGGAGACAGCAACTGCCCGACGTATTCATGATCGCAGGTGAATTCCTGTAGTGCTGATGTGTCCAAGCCAGCAACGAAATGAGTCGTAATCTGTGCCACGTCGTGGGTATCAATACGGCGATGTGGCAATCGCCAGAGGAGAACCTGTCGGCAAAGTAGATCCTCACGGGCATTTCGTGTTTACTTGTGCCACAGAGACGTGAAAATAGTCTGGACAGAACTTCGCGGGCACGCCTTCTGAGATATTTCATTTGCTTCTCCTTTGTATGTATCTTATGGGTGGAGATTTAGCTGGAATGCACAATAGAAAAACTTGTACTTAAGAACACAGCCAAAAATACTATACCACGAAAACATATTAAAACAAGGAATCTACAACCTCTTTTACTACTTTGCCGTCAGCTGAACCACCCAACTCTTTCATTAAAACGCCCATGAAGGGGCCCATTTTGGATTTGTCGGTTACTCCCATTTTTTCTTTAAGCGCTTTGGCTTTGCTTTCAATTTCTTCTCGAGACATTTGGGCGGGTAAATACGTCTCCAACATTTTCATTTCCACCGCCTCTTTTTCGGCCAATTCCGGCCGTCCGCCTTTATTAAATTGTTCAATTGAATCCTTGCGCTGTTTAACGGCGCGTTTGATGACAGCCAGGATTTCGTCATCGGTTATAATGTCTTGCGGTTTTTTGCCTTTTGCCACCAGTTCATTGGTGAAAGCGGCAATGAGCCCGCGCAAGACCGAAAGGCGCACAGCATCTTTGGCACGCATTGCTTCCATCAATTCTTTTCGGATTTTTTCTTGCATTATACTAATGGTTACGAATACTTGCTCCTGCGGAAGCCGAATGATACGAATTAAATAATGAACACATAGTAACAAAGGGATAATCAAAATGCTAGAATAAACACATGTCTACGACAGCTATTGTTCTTCTGTTTCTGGGACTTCTACTTTTGATTTCTAACGGCATTTTGTTTTGGCTAATGTATAGGAAAAGCGGCGGGGAGAAAGAAGAAGGTGGGGGATTGCAACTTCTTTTACAGCAAATGAATGAGCTTACTCGTGGCCAATCTGAATTAACAAAGACCGTTGACCAGAAGCTTATCGATGCTTCGCGTCAAATGACAGATTCCCTACATCGTACCGGCGAAACCACAGCCAAGATTGTCGGAGACATTACGGAGAAGCTGACGCGACTTGATGAAACCAACAAGCAAGTAATCTCTTTTACCGACCAACTGCAAAGTTTGCAGGATATTTTGAAAAATCCCAAACAGCGGGGAATTGTGGGGGAGTACTATTTGGAGACGCTTTTGAAAAATGTAATGCCTCCAGGGAGTTTCGAAATGCAATACGCTTTTTCTGACGGCGAAATAGTGGACGCGGTTGTTTTTGTTAAAGACAAGATAATTCCGGTTGATTCTAAGTTCAGTATGGAAAATTACAATAGGATTGTGGAGGAGAGAGATGAAAACGAAAAGAAACGTCTGGAGAAGCTTTTTGTTAATGATTTAAAAAATCGTATCGTAGAAACCGCCAAATATATTCGCCCAGGAGAAAAAACAATGGATTTTGCTTTTATGTTTATTCCACACGAAGCTATTTATTATGATTTGCTGATTAACAAAATCGGTGCCGTTGAAGAAAGCACGGAAAACTTAGTTCAAAGGGCGGCCAGCAAATATAAAGTGATAATAGTTTCCCCAACTTCATTTCTGGCGTATTTGCAGACGGTTTTGCAGGGACTCAAAGCAATGCAGATTGAGGAAAAGGTGGTGGATGTCATTAAGCGGGTAGGGGAATTGGGAAAACACTTGAAAAGTTATAACGACTATCACGACAAATTGGGCGGGGCGCTTGGCACAGTTGTGAACCATTACAATAATTCCAGCCGTGAATTCAAAAAATTGGACAAAGATGTTTTGCGTATCAGTGGTAGCGGTATTGAAATAGATACGGCTTTGATTGAGGGACCGGAAAAAGACACGGAGTAAAACTTATAACCCGAAACATATAACTTGTAACTCAAGTTGGAACTTGAGATTGGTAAAAAAAGAGCGCCACAGCGAGGGTTTGGAGGTCTAACTGCGGCGCGGAACCCGGCAGTGCTTCAGAGGAGGGGATGGCTACCCAACACCGCCGAAAATATACAATAGCAACTAATTATTAATAAAAAAAGAGGACCACGCGAAAAGGGGGGGGTGCGTGGTCCGAAGGGGCGCCCGTGCAGGGGGCCACCCCGCCGACGCTCAGGAAGAAACGCCGGCAATTAAACTCTATGCATATTTAGATTATTGTCAATCTTTTTTCTTGCCTTATTTGGCTTTTTGTGTAAAATGGCACGATTATGCTCAAAAAAGCGATAAAGACGAATACAGAAGAATTTGCGGTTATTGCGACCGGCGGGAAACAATACAAGGTTTCCGTCGGGGAGGTTGTTACTATTGAAAAGATAAAAGGCGATTTCAAAGAAGGGGACAAAATAGTTTTTGATAAGGTTTTAATGGTTGATAATGGCCAAGATGCCACAATCGGCACCCCATACATCAAAGAAGCCGTCGTTGAAGGTAAAATCAAGGAAATTGGCAAACACAAGAAAATTGAAGTAGTGAAATATAAAGCTAAAAGTAGATACCTAAAAACACGCGGTCATCGTCAGCCGTTTTTCAAAGTAGAAGTCATAGCACTAAAATAAGAAGGGTGAAGGGGATAGGGTTTAGGGTATAGAAAATGCAAAATGAAAAAACGCCCTCCTCTCGGGGGCGTTCGGTGTCAGTCCATTGCTTGGCGCGTGACTGGCGCATTGACCGGGACTGTGAGTTTCGGAATTGGGGTGTACTGGATCGTGACGTAAGTCACGCAGTTATCCACGACTTCGTATGGCCAACCGACGACTACAACGCTTCCGCGTCGGTCGTCCGCGAATTCTTTTTTCATCCTTTCGGCATCGATGACCATGCCACAGTCACCGCGCTCGGGCTTTACCTGTAAAGTAATGGAGTAAATCTTTTCCCCATTTTGCATCAAGTAGAAGTTGGTAGCCAGCGCGGATAACATCACGCCCACCACCAACACAATGACGTTGAAGGCCCAATTTGGACCCGGAATATCATCCTCAGATTTTCTCACTACGCTCTCCTTAATTGGGTACTGGTTCGGAAAACTTTATATCACGGATATCAAAAAGTTTCAACCACAGTGAGATGGGGGAGAATGAAAATCTCACGGGGTTAACTTCTATTTTTAAGCGCGCTTTTAAGGGTTTCGGGGTCGGAATATTCCACTTCTAAGCCGGTTGAAAGACCGCGACCAAGCGTTGAGGTTTTGATTCCTTTTTCTCCGATTATCGGCTGTAACAAATTGTTCAAATAAAAGACGGTGTTTTCGCCTTCGGCGTTTACGGCAAAGGCGAAAATGATTTCTTTGAGTTCATTTGTTTTAAGTTTTTGTTCGAGAAGCGCCAGCAGTTCTTTCTGGCGTATTCTTTTTTCCGGCTCTTTCTCCAAAATAGGCACCAAGCCGCCCAAAACAAAATAATAACCCTCGTAACCGCCACTTTTCTCAATTGCCTCAAGGTCTATATCTTTTTCAACCAGCATCAAGAGTCCCTTGTCGCGATTGATGTCGGCGCAGGTTTTGCATTGCGGAGATTTCGAGCCACCGTTATGGAAACGTCTGCAAGTTCCACAAACTTTGATTTCTTTTTTCACTTCTTCAATCAAAGATGTGAGTTCGTTTATGTAATCTTTATTTCTGGTTAAAAGGAAATAGACAAAGCGCCTAGCTTGGCGCGGGCCAATACCGGGAAAATCTTTGAAGCGTAAAGCCAGTTTTTCAAGCGCGGACATTTCGGGAAAGAATTAAGAATTAAGAATAAGGAATTAAGAATTGAGAATGGGGAAAAATACTAAAAAGATTCGCTTTGGGCGTTGTCGTTGAAATTTCCAAAATCGCTTTTATCAATCGGAATGAAAGTTGACTTTTTTTCGTCAAAGTAAAGCTCCACTTTGCCAGTCGGGCCGTTTCGGTGTTTTTCAATCAAGATTTCGGCGATATTCACTTTATCGGAATCCTCTTTGTATTTGTCCTCGCGATGTATAAACATCACTACATCCGCGTCTTGTTCTATTGAGCCGGAGTCGCGCAAGTCCGAAAGGCGCGGTTTGCCGCCGCGGGACTCCACCGCGCGGGAGAGCTGGGAAAGCGCCAAAACCGGCACGTCAAGGTCGCGCGCCAAGTGTTTTAGGGAGCGGGAAAGTTCTGTCACTTGCTGCACCGCCGAATCGGAGTTTCTGGTGTTTATGGGCGTCATAAGCTGTAAATAATCCACCACAATAAGCCCGAGTCCCTTCTCGCGCTTCATTTGGCGCGCCACCGAGCGCATTTTCAAGATATTATTTCCCGGCATATCGTCAATCACAATCGGCGCGCGCGAAAGGCGGTCTAGGGCGTCTCGAATTTTACTGGAATCCTCTTCAAGAGAGAATCGCCCGGTGCGCAGATTCCAAGCGTTGACGCGGGATTCGGCCGCCAGCATTCTTTGAATAAGCTGGTCATTACTCATTTCGAGAGAAAAAATACAGACCGGCGTTCCATGCAGGGAAGCGGTTTGTCTGGCAATGTCTAGTGCAAGCGCGGTTTTTCCCATTGAAGGTCGCGCGGCCAGAATAATCAAATCGGATTTTTGCAGACCGGCCAATCTGTCATCAAGGTCGTGAAAGCCGGTTCTAATTCCGCGCAGGGTATCTTTATTGTGATGCAATCTTTCCAACTGGTCCCAAATTTCCGGCAAAACATCTTTCAAGTCAATAAATTTTTTAACACCGCCACGGGCTGTTAGTTCGTATAACTCCTGTTCAGCTTTTTCCAAAAGCATTTCCAATTCCTCCGTCTCATCATAGCCGAGTTGGTTGATTGATTCGGCGGCTTCAATCAAGCGACGCATCATGAACTTGCGATGCACGATTTCAGCGTAGTGGCGGATGTTGGCGGCCGAAGGCACGGTGTTTACTAAATCAGCCAAATATGATGCGCCGCCGATTTGCTCCAAGAACCCCTTTTCTTTAAGGCGCGAAGACAAGGAAAGCAAATCTATCGGCTCGCTTTTGGAATACAGGTCCAACATGCTTTGCCAAATAAGACGATGCTTTTCAACATAAAAACTTTCCGGCGTTATAAGGTCAATAATATCAACCAAAGCATCGGGACGAAGCATCACCGAACCCAAAAGGGCGCGTTCGGAATCAATGTTTTGCGGCGGCACGCGCAAGACGGATGAGGGTATGGGTTGTCTTTCCGTTTTCCTTTTTTGGTATTTATAGGGTTCCATGATACGAATGTTGACGAACGAAATCGAATTATACGAATGAATATAAATATAATAATATTGTATCACGCTAAAATATACCCCCTGCAAGTGGCCTATTTGTAGTCAAAATAGGGAAAAGTTGGGGAGGAAGAGGGGATTAGTCAAATTTACCTCATTTTCTGGATATTTGCGGTCCGGATTCGGAATCTTCTATAAAATAACCTTTTTTCTCAATTTCCTGGCGTATTTTGTCGGCTTTTTGAAAATCCTTGCTCTGTCTCATTTTCTCGCGTTCGCCGGCCAAAGTTTTCACTTCTTCCGGAATTTCGGCAATTTCTTTTTTAAGCAAAGCTATACCCTCCTTTATTTCCAATCCTAAAAATTCATCAAATTGAAGTGCGGTTGCCAATTTGGCTGCGCCGTCGATATCGGATTTTAATAATTCAAAAAGTATGGCTATGGCTTTAGGCGTGTTAAGGTCGTCATTTATTGTTTCGGTGAATTTTTCTATATGTTCTTGATTGGCCGTACCGCCATCTTTAAATTGGGAAAGAGTTTTATATATTCCGTACAGCGCTTCTTGGGCACCAGAAAGCGCTTCATAAGAAAAATTCATTGGTGTATTATAGTGGCTTTGCAAAAGTAGTAGGCGATAGGCAATAGGGGAATACCCTTCTTTTATTAAATCAATGAGACGGGTGAAGTTTCCGGCGGATTTAGCCATTTTGTCTCCGCTCCAATTCACAAAAGCGTTGTGCAACCAATATTTGACGAACGGTTTTCCGCTCGCGCTTTCCGATTGAGCGATTTCGTTGTTGTGATGCGTGGTCGATAAATCAATTCCGCCCGTGTGAACATCAAATGTTTCGCCTAAATATTTCATACTCATGGCGGAACACTCTATGTGCCAGCCGGGAAAACCTTTGCCCCATGGCGAATCGAAGCCGGTTTCCGAAAATTTCCAAAGCGCGAAATCGCGGAAGTCCTTTTTTTCTTTATTTGTTTCAACGCGCGCGTGCGTGTCATCTTTGATTTGCAATGTCAGATTGCCCAATTTCCCGTATTCGGGGAAACTTTCCGTATCAAAATAAATTCCGTCGCTTGTTTTATAGGCGGATTTCTTATCCAAAAGCGTCTTTATCATTTCAATGTCTTCGGCGATATGCTCGCTTGCTTTCGGCATTTTATCCGGTTTTTTGGCGTTCAGCGCTTTGAGGTCTTGCAAAAATTTCTCGGTGTAAAAGTCAGCCAGTTCTTTCATAGAATTTAGGTTAAGCGATTTTCCTTCGCGCTTTAGCCCTTTGGTCATTTTGTCTTCCTCATCGCTTCCTTCGGGCCTCAAATAGCCGATGTCGGTGATATTCATTACTTGCGTTACTTCATAGCCGTTCCATTCAAAAAGCCGACGCAAAATATCCGCCAGAAGAAATGAGCGCAAATTCCCAATGTGAACATAGTCATAGACGGTCGGCCCGCAATTGTACATTGAAACTACCCCATTTTTTATGGATTTGAATTCTTCTTTTTTTCCCGAAAGAGTATTGTGAAGATAAATTACCATGAAATTCCAACTGTCAATTTCTAGCTTATAGTAAAAGCTTATAGCAAAAACGAAAAATTCCCAAACAAACAAACACCCCCGCGCCTTAGGCGCGGGGGTGAATGCGCTTGGATAATAACTGAAATTCGAAAGCTGTTCTAGAGCAATTTCTTATACTTGAAGTAGGCAATCATCACCCCGCCCGACACGGCCATAATCGCCACAATTTGATAAAAGCCGTTTTGATCGTCGACTAGGGGTGTGTGAGTTGTATTCATGCCAAAGAGACTGGCTATCAAGGAAAGAGGAAGCATTATAAAAGAAATTAGCGCCAAAACGCGCATATTTTCGTTTTGCTTCGTTTCAACCAGCGAATTATTGGTTTCGCGCAATTCGTTTAAAGTGTCGGTGTTTCCCTCAACCGCTCCGCGGGCTCTGAAGAAAGCGCCCATTATGCCTTTTATGTGATAATCAAAATCGTCGCCGAAGAATTTCATAGCCGCGACTTCAAATGAACTCAAAACCTCGTCATGAAGATTAAGCGCTTGCTTGAATTGCAGAAGTTCGCGGGAAACGCGGGACAATTCAAAAACCATTTGTTTTTCATTGCCCAAAAAAATGCGCCCTTCGATTATTTTTAATTTATCGGTAATGAAATCAAGTTCGTGAGTCAGCGCTTTGTAAAGTTTCTTTATCATGTAAAAAAAGATAAAGCCGGCGTGTTCCCCGATATCGCTTTTATCAAGTATGGAATGCACTTCAAAGACCTTGGAAAATTTATGCAAGGGGTCAACCGTGTCATAGCGGGTCGTAATCAGGAATTTTTTGCCGATTATGAAATCGACTTCCTGATTGGTGTCTTTGCCGTGAGTGTGATGAATAGCTGGGAAATGAAGAATCAAATAAATATAATCTTTATAGAGGTCAACTTTTGGTTTTAAGGATGGCACCAAAAGTTCTTCCGCGACCATGGGCGCAATGCCGTACTCTTTCATTACGGAGCGCACTTCTTCAAGGGTTGGGGATTGCAAATCAACCCAGGTTAATTCTTTGTGGGTGTACCTGTTTATCATTCCGAATAATTGTATAACAAAAACCCTCTTTGAGTGAATGGAAGTTAGTGTATAATTGTCCGATGTTGTCGCGCTGGAAACAGATTAAGGTCTATATTTTACCGAGTTTAACGGCCGGGATTTTGGTAATGGCGGTTTTTTCTTTAGGATTTTTCGTCGGCAAAAAGAACGCGCCCCAAATCCCGCTTTTAATATCGACAAACGGGGACAGTAAGGCGGACTTGGAGTCATTTTGGAAGGTCTGGGGCGTGCTCTCGGAAAAGTTTGTGGGGGATAATCTGCCAACCGATGAACAAAAAATTTACGGGGCGATTGCCGGTTTGACGGTTTCATACAAAGACCCTTACACGGTCTTTTTCCCGCCGGAAGAATCCAAGGCCTTCAAAGAGGAGGTTTCGGGCGCTTTTGAGGGAGTGGGAATGGAAGTCGGTATTCGCGATAATAATTTGGTGGTAGTGTCCCCCATAAAAGGGGCGCCAGCCGAAAAAGCGGGAGTGCATTCTGGTGATAGGATTTTGAAAATTGACGGCAAGGATTCGAGCTCTCTTGCGGTTGACCAGGCGGTCAAATTGATACGGGGCAAAAAGGGAACCACCGTTACCATTACCGTTTCAAGAGAAGGGCGTAAAGACACTTTTGATATAAGTATTGTGAGAGACGTCATTGATATTCCGACCGTTGATTATGAGTTGAGAAAAGACGGAATTTATGTTATTCATCTTTACAATTTTTCGGCTGTTTCTTTCGCGAAGTTCAGGGAAGGTCTCAAAGGGTTTGTCGAGTCCGGCACCGATAAATTGATTTTGGATTTGAGAAATAATCCCGGAGGATACTTGGAAGCGGCGGTAGATATGGCCAGTTTCTTTTTGCCGCCCGGCAAAGTGATAGTCAGGGAAGATTCGGGGGACTCATCCAAAGAGAAAACGCATCGAAGCAGCGGTTACAATATTTTTAACGAAAAATTAAAAATGATTGTTTTGGTGAATAACGGTTCGGCCTCCGCTTCGGAAATCTTGGCGGGAGCTCTCCGTGACCACGACAAAGCCAGAATAGTCGGTGAAAAAACTTTCGGCAAAGGTTCGGTGCAAGAGCTTATCTCAATCAATGACAAGACCTCGGTTAAGGTGACTATTGCGCGCTGGCTGACACCGAACGGGATTTCCATTTCAAAAGAGGGGATTAAGCCTGATATTGAGATAAAAATGACTCAGGATGAATTTTTGAAAAAAGGGGACATTCAGCTTGAAGGTGCGGCAGATATTTTACGCAAAGAAAACGCCACCTCATCCACCGCTTGGATTTTGAACACGCCGCAATTCACTGTTACGAATATTCACGAATGAATGCCCCTGCGGTAGCCGAATGATACGAATTTACAAATGGTTACAAATAATGCTCTCGGTGAGACCGAAT
>CAYHJR010000032.1:0-9936 GCA_964357075.1 uncultured Candidatus Saccharibacteria bacterium | reverse complement strand
GCTATAAGAATTCCCGCACCAAAGGGCATATGGCTGTCTCTCCGCAACTTCAATCGCAATCGTCTTGAAATCACTGAAACCAACACTGGCGCTTAAAACGTAGGGACTTAAATCATAGAGAGATTGAGTTAATTTTTCTTTAGGATAAAGAAAGATATTTTGATTGGGAAAAAAGAAATATTTGTTGCCCTTGAGATTCTCCCACGCCACTTCTTCAATTTCTTTTTTTTCAAGAACAACTTGCCCTGAAATCAAAATTGAAGATATATTTATCTCCTCATAACGAGGGATACTATAAAGACCGGCGCCGACACCACCCAAAATAAACATCGCCAAAAGCGTGTTTTTTATGCGCGCTCGATTTTTTTTATTTTGCGCTTGTTTGGAGTAAAGTGCTCCTTTACCGGAAAACATAACTTTAGCTTACAGCTTTCAGCTGCCAGCTGCCAGTTTGAATAAGAATTACTTAATTAAATCTTTGCCCATATATGGCACCAGGACTTTGGGAATCTTGATTGAGCCATCGGCTTGCTGATTGTTTTCTATAATGGAAACCAAAATGCGGGGAGTCGGAATAGCCGTACTATTTAACGAATGGGCAAAACGCATCACCCCGTCAGAATCCTTGTAACGGATATTCAAGCGGCGCGTCTGAAAATCGTGGAAATACGAAGCAGAGCTTATTTCGCGATATTTCTGTTCGCCCGGCACCCAAAGTTCAATGTCATACTTCTTTACTTGTCCCAAACCCAAATCCCCTCCGCAATTTACAACCGTGTGATATGGAATACCTAAGGATTCAATAAATTCTTCCGTGTTTCTATTCAACCACTCGTGATATTTCACACTTTCTTCATGCGATGCCTCGCAAAGAATGACTTGCTCCCACTTATAAAATTCGTGCACGCGAATGAGCCCGCGCGTATCTTTCCCGTGCGCGCCAGCCTCGCGACGGAAACATTGAGAAAACGCTAAGAATTTTTTCGGTAAATCTTCTTTCTTTAATATTTCATCCATGTAATAACCCATAACTCCAACCTCGGATGTTCCTGCCAAATATTCCCCATCTTGCGTCTTATATAAATCTTCTTCGCCCTGCGGTAAATAGCCCGTGCCCATAAACGCTTCCCGACGAACCAAAGCTGGCGCAATAATTGGAGTAAATTCTTTTCCCAAAAAAAACTTCTGCGCGTATTGCCAAACAGCGAAAGATAAAAGCGCGGCGTCATTTTTCAAAAAATATCCGCGAAAACCGGCTACTTTCGCTCCGCGTTCAAAATCAGCCATATCGTGCTTCAACATCAAATCAACGTGGCTTTTGGGTTCAAAATCAAATTTTGTTTTTTCCCCCCAAACTTTTATTTCTTTATTACTCTCGTCAGATGCTCCGTCCGGCACCGTCATATCCGGCACATTGGGAACCCTCACCATCAAAGATTGCCATTCCTTCATTATCTCCTTCAATTTCTCCTCCTCCGCCTGCAATGCTTCTTTGGCTTTTTTTGATTCTCCAATTAGAGACATTCTCTTGGCGTGGTCCTTTTCTTTGGAGACCGCGTCAGCGGTGATGTTTTGCGCGGCACGCTTCCCCTCAACACTTTGCAGTGCCTCGCGTCTTTTGTCGTCTACTTTCAAAAGTTCTTCAATATCAAAATCAAGATGTTTTTTCTTGGCCGCCCCGGCGACCAAGTCCTTATTTTCCCGAATGAATTTAATGTCTAACATTATAAAGAACAGTATAAATTGTAGCGCAATAAATGGAAAGGCCGCCGCGAGAGAATCCTCGTGGCGGCTTTGTGCGGGTTATTCTCGTTGCCAGAGAATTCGCCTGCTCTTGATGCAGACGATTCTACTTACCGCCTCGAAACGGAGACGCAAGCCGGCATCAAAGGGGCGCACGGCTTCGGGTAATCTGATCCAAAATCCCCCGTCCTCCATCGTAATGAGGCAATCGAAAGCGTCAACTACGCTTCGATGCACAATTGCGGAAACATAACGCGGAAGGGACGGGTCCCGCGCCAATTCGAAAGTGACACCGTCGGGGGACTCTTCTTTACCCCACAGCGGATTTTTCATAGGATTCTCTCCTAAAGAACGTAGATAACCCATATAACAAAAAAATGTAGTCAAAAGCAACATGATACAATTATTTTAATGAAAGAAATCAAAGAAATCATTAGGAAAGATTTTCCACTCCTTCTGAAAGAAATCCCGGATAAACCGAAGAAACTGTACTATAGAGGTGAAATTCCCGATTGGGAAAATAATAAATTCTTGGCCATTGTCGGCTCGCGCAAATACAGCGACTACGGCAAATCCGCTTGCCAAAAACTAATAGAAGGGCTTCGCGGTTATCCCATAATAATAGTATCCGGTTTGGCGCTTGGGATTGACTCAATCGCCCATGAATCCGCCTTACGCGCCGGATTAAAAACAATTGCCGTCCCGGGTTCGGGCATTGGTCGCGATGCGATTTACCCCCCAAGTCACGCCGGCCTTTCTGAGAGAATACTAAAGGCCGGCGGACTTTTGCTTTCCGAATTTGAACCGAATCAAAAATCCGCCCCGTATATGTTTCCGCAAAGAAACAGAATAATGGCTGGAATGTCTCATTCAACGCTCGTGGTCGAAGCGGAAAAAGAATCCGGCACTTTAATTACGGCGCGCCTCTCCATGGAATACAATCGCGACGTCTTAACTATTCCCGGTTCCATCTTCTCCTCCAATACCGAAGGGCCTCATTATTTAATAAAAAATGGCGCCACGCCCATTCGCGAAAGCGCCGACATTTTAGAAGCATTGCACATACCCCTTGAAAACAAACCTTTCGATATATCGAAAGGTTTATACGATTTATCTGATAATGAAATCAAAGTGCTGGAAATACTTAAAGAGCCAAAATCAAAAGAAGATTTGATAGAACTTATCAACATGGAAATTAGTGAACTCAATTCATTGCTTTCTGTAATGGAAATTAAAGGTTTAGTACAGGAATCTTTAGGCGAAATTAGGCGCTTATAATTTGACACGGACAAAGGTGGCGTGTTAATTGTTGCGGAGTAACTCTATGCGGCTGTTAATTGTTGAATACCCCGCCAAAGCAAAGACCATTGAAAAATATCTCGGTGGTGATTTTACCGTGCGCGCATCAGTGGGTCATATACGCGATTTGCCTAAAAGTAATAAAAAAGCGATTGATATAGAAGGCGGATTTATTCCTCATTACGAAATTAGCAAAGGTAAGGAGAAAGTAATTCACGAGTTGAGCGCGCTAGCTAAACGTGCCAAAGAAATATATTTGGCGACCGACCCGGACCGCGAAGGAGAAGCCATTGCTTGGCACATTAAAGAGACATTGGGATTAAAAAAACCGCAAAGAGTGGTCTTTCACGAAATCACGGCAGAAGCGGTTAAAGAGGCGGTGGCAAATCCAAGAAAAATCGATGAGAACCTGCGCCGCGCCCAGGAGGCGCGGCGCGTCCTAGACCGCCTGGTGGGCTACGACCTCTCCGGATTAATTTGGAAAAAAGTTCGTTACGGTCTTTCGGCTGGCCGCGTTCAATCCCCCGCCTTACGCATTATTATGGAACGCGAACGGGAAATCCGCGCTTTTATTCCGGAAAAATACTGGGTAATTACGGCCAAAGTTATGGGTAAAACCAATCCTTTTATCGTCACCTGCGAAAAAGAGCCAAGAGATGAAAAAGAGGTTGAAAAAATATTAAATGCCGGAAAAACCAAACTATGGAAAGTGGCCGATGTTACCGAAAGCGAAGTGAAGCGCACCGCCCGCGCCCCTTTTACCACGTCCACCTTGCAACAAACCGCCTCCTCCCGTCTCGGATTTTCTCCAAGCCGCACCATGGGCATTGCCCAAAAACTTTACGAGCAGGGTTTCATATCTTACATGAGAACCGACTCCACGACGCTTAGCGCCACAGCGCAAAATGAAATCGCTGGGGTTATCTTGAAAGAATACGGCAAAGAATATTTGATGCCCAAACAATTTGCGACTAAAAGCAAAAATGCCCAAGAAGCGCACGAAGCCATAAGGCCAACGCATGCCAGCAAAATTTCCGCCGGCCATAACGAAGAGCAGAAAAAACTATACGCCCTTATTCGCGAGCGCGCCGTTTCTTCTCAAATGTCCGATGCCAAAATTCTACGCACTAAAATATCAACTGGTATAGATATCCAATCTGCCATAATGACAGGAAAAACAACGCCGGAAGCAAAGTCTCCATTCCCCCTGTTCACTGCAACGGGTTCGCGCACTATTTTTAACGGCTGGCTCGCCTGCGACACTGGAGCGCGCGGAGAAGATGTGGAGTTGCCGAAAGTAACAGTGGATGAAGATTTAAAAATGCAAAATATAGAAGCCGAAGCGAAACAAACCGAGCCGCCCCCGCGCTACACCGAAGCCGGCTTAGTCAAAGAACTGGAGAAACGCGGTATCGGCCGACCTAGCACCTATGCTTCAATAATGAAAACGTTAGATGACCGAGGTTACACAATTAAAGAAGGGCGCGCCTTAAAGCCAACCGACACCGGTGAAGTGGTCAGCGGATTTTTGGAAGAAAATTTCGCCAATTACATCAGCGACACTTTTACGGCCGAAATGGAAGACGAATTGGATGATATCGCCAACGGCAAACGCGAGTATGTTAAGACCTTAAAAGATTTTTACACCCCATTTCTGAAAGACGTAAAAATAAAAGATAAAGAGGCAAAAAAAATTACAGACTTGGGACCGGCCGGAAAAGAATTCCCTTGCCCGAAGTGCGGAGGCGAAATGATTTTCAAGCTTTCCAAAAACGGCAAATTTATGAGCTGTTCCCGTTTTCCCGATTGCCACGGCGCGCGCACGGAAACGGGAGAAGAGTTGCAAGAACCAAAAGAGACGGGGGAAATGTGTCCGGAATGCGGAGAGAAAAAAGGAAAATCCGGCGGCGGTAAGTTAATTATTAAAGAAAGACGCGATGGCACTGGCACCTTTATTTCTTGTTCGCGTTATCCAAAATGTAAATTTATTAAAGAAGACCCTATTGAAGCGGCTAAGAAAAACACCGGCGTAACCTGTCCCGCTTGCAACAAAGGCACAATGGTAGAGCGCCGCGGCCGTTTCGGGATTTTTTATTCTTGCTCCAATTATCCAAATTGCAAAAATGCCATTAAAGCCAAACCGACCGGAAAAATCTGCGCTCTTTGTAATTCTTTGATGATGCTTGGCACAAAAACGATTCCGGAAAGATGCAGTAATAAATCTTGTCCGAACCACAACCCCCACAAGTTAGAAAGGAAATAAAATCCAGCACCTAGTTTTGTAGAAAAACTGGGTGCTGAATAAAAAAACGCTGCGTAATGCACAGCGTTTGTATTCAAACCAGACCCTTCATTTGATGAGCAAATCAAAGTCAAGAACTTTGGCTCCCATCGTGGCGATCGGACTTTCTGTCTGTTTTTCTCTTTTTCTGATCTTTTCACAAGCAGTAGCAAAGACCTCATCCACACAAATCACTTTTGGGCGTGTCGTGGTTGACAGCGCTTCTTCTGGAATTGCCGATAAAATCCCATAGGGCTTGTCAATATCCGACTGAATGTAGAAAGTCGGTCCCGTCAGAGAACAAACAGGAACCCAATCAAGGACCACTCTTGGATCCGAAATCCAAGTTCCCCACGAATGAAGTGTGGTTATAATGCCGAAAGCGTCATCTTTCCTTTCATAAACCCTGCCGACTACCCCATCACAACGCTTAAAAGGTAAGTAACGCGGAATAATTTCCCACCACTCATGGCAATTCAACTGAAAAAATCCTTTGCTATCAACAAATGCGTCGTTGAATTGACTCCAAATCAATTCAACTTCCTTGGCCACTTCTTCCAACTCATTCCCCAATTTGGGATTTTCCAAGCCATAGGCAAGCATCGCAGCGGTCTTCATGATCGTGCTCCCAATATTGAACTAAAGCTGTTTTATAATAAAACTATGTTTTGTCAAATAAATATCAGATAAAAAAAACGGCACTTCGCAAGTGCCGCAAAATTCGAGGAACTTTCAGATGCCCGCGTCGAGCCCGTTCTGGCGAATGAAGTACATGGGGTCTCGATAGCCCCGAAGTGGCTCCGTCCCGAGAGCGTGGCACAACTCTTGGTCCGTGTACACGCGATCCGGGGTATGGGGCCCAAGAAGTTCCCTGGCCCTACGGAATACATCGTCCTCCGGCGGGACACCAAAGGGGTCACCCGGGTTGCCCGAAAGGGGGTAAGCGTCCGCGCCGATGACCACCTGCATTGGGTCGAGGGGCACGCCTCCGATCCCCACGTTCTCCCCCAGCCTTTCGGTGTTATGACACTTCCCGAAAAGGGAACCACAAAATTCGCATTTCATAGACAGCCCTCCTTAGGTTATGGGTTCAAGAAACATTCAACCATTATTAAAACACCTTGTCAAAACGTTTATCAACACGTAATATGGAAAGGTTGAAGTTCGCCCCGTTAGAAAATCGGCAGATTTTAGATAAAAAATAAACCCTAAATTGAGAAACAATGGAGGAAATCAAGGAAAAAATAAATACAGATTTTTCTAACGGGGCTGAAGAAATAATTTCATTAATGAATTCCCCCTCAAAAGGGGAAACTGACCTCGTAGTAAAGGCCTACAACTTTGCAAAAGAGGCGCATAAAGACCATAAGCGTTATTCCGGCGAACCGTATTTTCTCCACCTTTTTGAGACCGGGAAAAACTTAGCTCGGCTCGGTATGGACGCCTCGACTATTTCAGCCGGACTCCTTCACGATGTGATTGAAGACGCTCACACCACTAGAGAAACAATGGAAAAAGAATTTGGCGGTGAAATTTTATTTCTGATTGAAGGCGTCACCAAACTCGGCAAACTGAAATATCATGGCGCCGAACGCCACACCGAATCCTTGCGCAAACTTTTCGTGGCCACCTCTCAAGACGTGCGCGTCTTGATAATCAAGTTGGTGGAGCGTCTGCACAATATGCAAACGCTGGAGCATGTCCCGAAAGAGAAGCAAAAAAGAATCGCCGAAGAAACACTTCTGATTTACGCCCCATTGGCTTACCGCCTGGGTATGCGCCGGCTGAATCGCGAATTGGAAGATTTGGCTTTTGCCTATGTATATCCGGAAGAATACAAAAAGACGGTCAAAATTTTGAAAGCCACCGTCAAAGGCGCGGAAGTGAAATTGGAAAAGTTTTTAAATAATATTAAAGCCGAGCTTGCCAAAAACGGCATGCGGAATTTCAAAACCGATTATCGCGTTAAAGGGATTTATAGCTTATATCAAAAATTGGGGCGCAAAAAAGAAGTGGCCAGCGTGCACGACATTCTGGCCATACGCATCATTGTGCCCACGGAAAGCGACTGCTACAAAGTGCTTGGAATTCTGCACGGCGAATGGCAACCTTTGCCGGGACGCATCAAGGACTTTCTGGCTTTCCCAAAACCAAACGGCTATCGCTCGCTTCACACCACGCTTTTTACGGGAGATAAATCAATCGTTGAGGTGCAAATCAGAACCGAAGAAATGCATCGCGAGGCCGAGTTCGGTATCGCCGCTCACCTCTCTTACAAAGAGGGGTATCATGGCAAAGGCATTAATCCGAATTTGTTATGGATATTAAAATTACTACCTTCCCGACCAAAAATATTCGGAGGTAAAAGCAAAGAGGAAATTAGTAAAAAAGATGCCGTCACTATTCCCGAGTGGATTCGGCAACTTGGCGAAGCGAAAAACCTTGGCAAAGAATCCGGGGATTTGATTGAAAATCTGAAAAGCGATTTTTTCGAGCACCGGGTCTTCGTCTTCACGCCAAAAGGCGACGTTATTGATTTACCGCGCTACTCGAGTCCGATTGACTTTGCTTACGCGGTGCACTCCGATATTGGAGACCATACTTCCGGCGCCAAGGTGAACGGCAAACTGGTTTCGCTTGACACCGAACTTCACAACGGCGACATCGTGGAAATTGTCGTCAAAAAAACCAATAAGCCGAATAAGAAATGGTTGGATTTTACCAAGACCACAATGGCCAAGCGCCATATCAGAAATTACCTCGGCGAAGGCCAGAAACAGTAACTCAAATTGAGAAATTTTTGACCGAGTACAAATCCTCTTCGTCTTTGTTTTTCTCTTCCTTCGACCTGTCATCAAGCGCCATATTTTCCACTACCGCGGCGGCTTCCACGCTACCCTCTTTTGTTTTTGCAACTTCTTCGGAGGTAATATCGGAAACTTTTTCTATGGGCGTTTCGGAATTATTTTCCACAAACTTATTCATCATATGGTCCATTGACTTCACTTCCGTTGTTTTGAGCGCGTCAAAAAGATATTTCAAGTCATCCCTGGTGAAGAAATCAATAATCAATTGCCCTCCCTGCTCTTTCTTTTGAATCTTGACGCGCGTACCGAGGGATTCCACCAATTGATGTTCCAAATCCGCAATTTCCGGGTCCACCAAATATGCTTTATTGCGAATCTTCTCAACTGCCGTTCGGCGCGCCCATCCTTCCGTCTCCCGAACCGACAACTTCTTCAGCATTATCTCTTTGAAAAGCACTTGTTGCTCTTGAGGTCTTTCTGCCAGCATTAAAAGGGGCCTGGCATGACCCTCGGTAATTTTCCCCATAGAAACCGCTTCCAATATTTCCGGTGGAAGCGAAAGAATACGCATGGAGTTGGAAACATATTCCCGACTCTTGTTTATTTTTTGCGCAATTTGCGTCGCCTTAAAACCGAATTCCCTGACTAATCTTTCAAAAGCGCGAGCTCTGTCAACCGCGTTCAAATCTTCCCTTTGCAAATTCTCAATTATGGCCAGCTCCAATTTTGCGCGCGCGTCATCGGCGTTCGCCCTTATGACAGCCGGCACTTCTTTTAATCCGGCCAACTTTGAGGCGCGCAAACGCCGCTCCCCGGCAATCAATTCATAACGGCTTTGGAGTCCTCCGTCTTCTTTGACCACTTCTTTTCTGGTAACAACCAAAGGTTGCAAAACGCCGTATTGGCGGATTGACTCCGCCAAATCTTTTAGTCGCGCCTCGTCAAACTCTCGGCGCGGCTGATAAGGATTTGGGTCAACCTTATCAATCTCAATCCAAAAAATAGAATCACCCAAATATCGCTGTGGTTGCATCAGCCAATTTTAACACACAATAAAAAACAAATAAATTTGTGCCGGAGGAGAGACTTGAACTCTCACCCCTTGCGGGACACGATTTTGAGTCGTGCGCGGCTACCATTACGCCACTCCGGCATTGATTAAAAATACATTATAGCAATTTAATTTATATTTCAACGAAATTTACTTTTACCTTTGAAAATGGCTAAATTAAGCAAGTGAGTAACTTGGAGAAATTAATGAACACCAGAGCGAAAAAATCTCTGGTCATTTTCCCTCCAGAGAGACGAAAGCACGCCAGAAAATCTGGCGAAGAACTCGCGCCGGAAACATACGTCTACTACGACAATGTCTCGTGGATGAAAAAAGAAAAAACCCCGGGAATCAAAACCCGAATAATCGACAATCTCCAAAGAAGCATGAGGCGTCTACAAGAAGGAGCGGGGCGTGCGACAGAAATACTTTTCCCTCCGCGTCCTCATCACAAGAAACCTCGTAAATAGGCCCGAACACCATTCGGGCTTTGTTTTTAGCCATATTTTGGCTTAATTTTTAATACTAAACAATATTACTTGACAGTTGTATATAGATATGATACTATTATCGGTAGGCAGGGAACTTCAATTCCCCGTGGCTACAGACGCCCTGTAGCGAACATGGCAAAAGGAGAACAGCCATGAGCGCCCCGATTTTCGTGGGGGCGCGTGTAATGGTGGGCCCCCTTGGGTTGTTACGCCGCCCCACAAGCGCGGGGGGGGACACACTGGCCGGGGGGGTGGAGCGCCCGG